>CAZIAU010000184.1:0-5727 GCA_964536755.1 uncultured Bacteroides sp.
CCGGTCATGGTCATCCCAGTTCTGGGTAGCCATCAATACCGGTACCGCCAGGAAACAGATCGCCACAGACAGAATGGATGAAAGATTTTCTTTTAGTTTTAAGTGTATAATCTGGAAAACACCGGCCACACCAATACCGATCCAGATGCTGAATGCATAAAATGAACCAGCATAAGCATAATCTCTTTCTCTTGGCTGATAAGGAGTTTGATTAAGGTAGATCACAATTGCCACACCTGTTAAGATAAACAGGCTCATCACTACCCAAAAATCGCGGACGTTTTTGTCCAGCTGAAAGAAGAGCCCCATTAAACCAAGGAGAAGGGGAAGAAAATAGTATCTGTTTCTGGCCGGATGATTTCTCATTTGTTCGGGAAGGTTCTTTTGTGGACCGATCCTTAATGCGTCGATACTATTGATCCCGCTTATCCAATTACCATTGAGTACATTCCCATGACCCTGAATATCATTTTGCCGGCCGGCAAAGTTCCAGAGAAAATACCGGAAATACATATGTCCGATCTGGTATTTGATCATGAATTCAAGGTTGTCAAGGTATGTAGGATTATTGGGATCGCGTATGGTACCGAATTCTGCATAGGCCTGCCTGTGATTTGGATCCCTGCTGTAGATACGCGGAAGTAAAACCTTCTTACCCTTCATTACCAGATCTTGCTTATAGTAGGCGATTTCATACCGGTTTTCTTCCTTATTCAGGATATAAACGGGTTTAGTGTATTTGACATCCTCAACTTCCGCGTTATAGAGATATCCTCTTAAAAGTGGCCGGTCACCATATTGCTCCCTGTTCAGATAGGAAAGCAGTGCAAAGGCGTTTTCGGGCCGGTCCTCATTCATTGGCGGTCCGGCCAGGGAACGGATTACAATCAGGCCATATGATGAATAGCCGATGATAATAACAGTAATACAGATAAATATTGTATTCCAGAGAACGTTTTTCTTAACGAACTGTGTACGGTATATACCATATATGAGAAAACCAAGCAGGAGAGCTACGTAAATCACCACACCCACGTTATAATGAAATCCAAAAGAGTTAGTGAACAATTTTTCCACTACAGTGGCCAGTTTTACTATACCCGGAATAATTCCATACATGATGAACAGAAGTATGATTACAGAAATCACAAGGGCATAAATCACTCCTTTTCTTGTTACCCGGTACTTCTTGAAATAATAAACCAGGACGATGGCGGGTATGGCGAGCAGGTTGAGAAGATGGACTCCTATGGAGAGCCCTATCAGGTAGGCAATCAGGATTAACCATCGATTGGCACCCGGTTCTTCTGCAATATTTTCCCATTTGAGTATTGCCCAGAAGACCATTGCTGTAAAAAGGGAGGAGGTAGCGTATACCTCGCCCTCCACAGAAGAGAACCAGAATGTGTCCGAAAAAGTATAGGCCATAGCACCTACGAAGGATCCACCCAGTATGATAATTTTCTTTGCCAGATCAATTCCATTGTTTGAAAATTCAGATGAGGCTTCCCCTCCAGGTATTACTATCATCTTCTTAAGCATATGTGAAATAGTCCAGAAGAGGAACAATATTGTAAAAGCACTGGCAAATGCAGAGACTGAGTTGATCATTTTAGCCACATTATCAGGATCTGATGTAAGGAGTGAGAACACACGGCCAATGATCATAAAAAGAGGCGCTCCGGGAGGATGACCAACCTGAAGTTTGTATGAACTCGCTATAAATTCACCGCAATCCCATAAGCTTACTGTTGGTTCAAGTGTAAGCAGATAAACAATCAGGGCAATGGTAAAACTCAGCCAGCCCACCAGAATATTCAATTTTTTAAATGGCATAGGATTATAAACTTCTCAAATTGTAACGGTTGGCACGAATTTAATGCTTTTTTCGCCATCAGCACCATAAAAATTTAGTTTGAAAAAATTGACAGAATCAGAAATGGAACCTATATTTGGGGTTCACCAAATCCAAATGTCATGACCTCAAAAGGATTGGACGATATGGATTACACTCTCTACACGGACTACCCGGAATTTGAATACGAATATGCCAACATCAAGGAACCGAAGACTCTTCCTCCGGAAAAACAAACCTTCATTGTAGGCCTTGACAAGAGAAAAATGGATGGAGCTCCCATAACTTATATTTCAGGATTTATCGGAAGGCGCATTGACCTCAGGAAAATCGAGGAGGAGCTCCAGGGCGTTTGCCATACCTGCGGGTCATCAAAGATGTATGACATCGTGTTGAAAGGCGACGTACGGAAACGAGCATATGTTTATTTGCGTTCGAATGGTTATATGGTGAAATTTGCTGAAAACTAATCACCTCTTATATTATCAACTTTACAAAGGCAGGGTGTCAATCATCCTGCTTTTGTTCATTTCAGCCGGTCTGAATGCCCAGTTTTACGAATACGGACAGGATGCGGGAAGCGTGAAATGGTCTCAATTCCATACTCCCAATTACCATGTAATTTATCCCCGGGGGATTGACACTATTGCATTTGCATTTGCAAACCGCCTGGAATATTTTTATCCTCATCTGGGCAGGCCGCTTAATCATTGGCATAGCAATATGCCGGTGATCATCCATAATGAATCGAGTTTTTCAAACGGGGTTTTTGTCTGGGCACCCAAACGTCTTGAGATATTTACAAATCCTGATCCCAACGGGTATCAATTTGACTGGCTTACCGAACTGGCCCTTCATGAAGGCCGTCATGCTGTTCAAATTGACAAGTTGAACCAGGGATTTACCCGTTTTCTATCCATATTCGGAGGAGAACAGGTGATCGGTGCTATAGCGGGCTTTCTTCCATACTGGTATCTGGAAGGAGATGCGGTTGACGCTGAAACACGGCTTTCAAATTCCGGCAGGGGACGACAACCTTCCTTCGAAATGGAACTGAAAGCCCAGATGCTGGAATCTGACCGGTTATATTCTTTTTCCAAGGCTACACTGGGTTCATACAAGGATTATATACCTAACCATTATAAACTGGGTTATCTGTTGGTAAGGCACGGACGGCTGACCTACGGAGTCGATTTCTTTCTCGATTTTCAAAATTATGTAGCCAGAAAGCCATTTCTTATAAGTCCCACCTATTTTAGTTTAAAGAAGTACGGGATAGGTTCCAAGTATCAATTTTACAGGGAAGCGATGGATAGCTACAGGCATTACTGGCATGTTACAGATTCCTTACGAAATTTTACGGAATTTGTTGACTGGAATACCAACCGGGATAAGCATTATACCAGTTATACCTTTCCGCATCCCATTTCAAATTCTTTATTATGTGTCTATAAAAGTGGAAAGGATCAGATACCCGAATTTATTTTTATGGGGAAAAATGGTGAGGAAGAACGAATCTTTCGTCCGGGATATCTTAGCTCGGGACGGATCAGTGTCTCGGACAGGCATATTGTGTGGGATGAATTTGTACCGGACACCAGGTGGAGCAACAGGAATTATTCAGTGATCAGGACTTTTGAGATTGCAACGGGTAAGGTAAAAAATCTGGGGCACAAAACGAGGTATTATTCGCCAGCGGTTTCGCATAACGGGTATAAAATTGCCGCCATTGAACAAACAGAAAAACAACAGTTTAACCTGGTTATCCTGACTATAAACGGGACAGTAATTAAAAAAGTTCGGTCACCGGACAACCAATTCCTCCAGCATCCGTCATGGATGGAAGAGGATTCAGCATTAGTGGTAATCACTTCAAGTACATCGGGGAAATTTCTTGATTGCTATAATATAGCTTCAAATAAGTGGTCAAGGATCATGAGTGCGGGCTACGACGATATTTCTCATCCGGTAATAAAGGGAACAAGGATCTTCTTCAGTGGTACATTTACGGGTATTGACAACATATTCTGCCATGATCTGTCTGATTCAAAAACTTATCAGATCACCTCTTCCCGTTTTGGTGCATTCCATCCGCAATTATCAGCTGACGGAATGGAACTTATATACTCAAATTATGGCTCTAAGGGTTATGGAATTGCCAGTTTGGAACTGGACAAAGGTCTTTGGAAACCTCTTGAGGCAGCCAGGGATCACAGGGAACAGCCGGATTATCCCCAGACGGAATATGAAAAAGATGTGATTGGTAATTTTTCACCGGTTGACACTGCCACATATGTTACAAAGAAATATAATAAAACACTTAATCTGTTTAATTTTCATTCCTGGTTGCCATTCTATTTTGACTATCTGAACCCGGTTTTGAATTTAGACCCCCGGCATCTTCCTTTAAGTCCCGGATTTTCCCTGGTTTCACAAAACAGGCTCAGTACAGCAGTAAGTCAGGTTGGCTATGAGTATCGTAATGGTTATCATATTTTCCATTCAGGAATAAAAATGAAGGGAAGGTATCCCGTTTTAAACCTCTATTTTGACTACGGAGGTGAGCCGGATATTATTTTGATGGATGAAGGAGATTCAATTCTTGCATTTCCGAACAATATGAAATTTACGGCCCAAACCTATATTCCATTACGATTCAATACGGGGAAGTTCAATACCATTGTTCAACCCAGAATTGAGTACAATTACCGCAGAGATATTCAGTATGTTAGTCAGGAAGATAATTACAGGGCAGGGGCTCATTATGTCTACTACACAATCTACGCTTCATCCTATCTGAGAAGGGGTACCAGAGAAATTCTTCCAAGGTTCGGTTTTTCAGCTTCAGCAGATTATTATCATGCGCCATTTAACAACCAGGTATTTGGTTCTGTATCGAAATACGGATTTACAGGATATATCCCGGGTCTCCTGAAGCACCAGACCATAAAGGTTACACTGAATTATCAGAAACAGCATCCGGTGAACAGAACCCATCCGGCCTTTATTAATCTCATGAGTTTACCAAGGGGAGTAAAAGGAATTTTCGGTGCAGAGTTGACCAGGTACAGTGTGGATTACGTTTTCCCATTCCTTTATCCTGATCTGGAACTCGGCCCTTTCTTTTATATAAAAAGATTCAGGGGAGCATTCTGGGCCGACTATATGTCGGGAAAGAATGTGATTATCGATGATCCGCATCCACATTATGAAAACAGAAATTATACTACCACCGGTTTTGACATGGTGGTTGATATGAACCTTTTACGGATACCATTTCCAGTTTCAGTCGGTGGAAGAGTCATACTGGAACCGCAGACCGGTCAGTACAGATTTGAATGGATATATTCGGTCGACATTAACTAGTTACCTCCCGAACTGAACTCTTTTGTTATGGTGAAGTAACCAGGGTAATAGATACTCTGAGCACCGATCTGGACGCTTGGTTTTATCTTCATGGTTAATCTCGTAGGTTGATTGCCCGCATCAACAAGGTTGAGAGCAAAATTAATCATGGTCCTGGGATTATCACCCTCCAGATAATCGAAGAGATCTGCTCCGATGCGGATCGGGATCATGGATCTCCCCCCTCCGGCAGCCACTTCTATCCGGTCACTGACCATCCCCTGGGCCACCTGGATGTCATCAATAAATGCTATCCATTCAACGCCATTTACCGCAGCATTGACTGTACCCGGGTTCCTGACCTCCACATTGGCCGTGATGGTAAACGGCAGACTTTTTTTCAGGATATTTGATACAATTCTTTGTCCGTCCATTAGGCTGAAATCAGAAAATGAGTGTTTTGAAGTAACATCTATCCCACAGACCTCAGGATCCTGAGCTGAATGAAAACTAAATTCACATTTTGT
>CAZIAU010000184.1:5737-6259 GCA_964536755.1 uncultured Bacteroides sp.
GGCTGTCAGTTCTGTAAGAAGGGCACATCCCGGAATGATCAGGGTGACTGAAATTATCACCAGCAGTTTTTTCATAAGTAATTCAGATTTCTATATGTATAAAAGTATGAAATTTCTTATTCTTAGCGAACATCGTAATTTTGTATCTGGTGGAAGATGTTTTTACATATGGCTGGAAGGGGTTTCGGAAGTTTATCAAGGGTAACCTGGTGGCGATTCTTTATACGCTTATATTTCACCTTGTGATTCTGATCATCCTGGTTTTTGTAAAAGTTGAAGGATTGAAACGGGACCAGGAAATTGGCGTTAGACTGGAGTTTGAGGATAAGACCATAGAAGAGATACTTGCCGAGCAGGAAATTGATCTTCCTGCAGAATGGATAGATCAGATTATGCAACAGCGTGAACTGGCCAGTAACAGGGCCGTAAACCTGAATGCAGAGAAAGAGTTCAATGAAGATATTTCGACTGAAGATTATGTTCGGGACCTGCTTTCTCAGATTGAGATGGCCAGAAACCAGA
>CAZIAU010000185.1:0-6250 GCA_964536755.1 uncultured Bacteroides sp.
TTCATTGCTGCTCATCCGAAAAGCAGCCTTTGACAATATATACCATCGGCGATTCAACCATGGCCGACAAAAGTGCAGATGTTTATCCCGAGACAGGATGGCGCCAGGTGCTTGATATGGGTGACAGGGAGGGGAATTACCTTGAAGGTTCGGCAAGCTCAATGTTCACATATTTTCTGCTTAAGGCTGTGAAAATGGGATATATCGATGAATCATACATGGATAATGCAAAAAAGGCCTATCAGGGAATTCTCGAAAACCTTCTGGTTGTCCGGGACAATGACCCCAAAGGAGTTGGTCCGTTTATTCTGGCCAGCCTGCTTTTTGAAGAGTTTGAAGATGGGATCATTGCCAGCCCCCGTGAAGAGTCGCAGTTTGAAAAACTCTGCAATGCCCGTTGGACCGAAATTTTCAATGATCCATGCACGGGTAACTGGGAAGAGAAATGGCTCCTGGACGGCAAAGTGGGTTATGTGGAGAACAGCCCGGAAGGCCTGGCTCTGTATGCCGGCCCGGAAATTGACAATGATTCGGACCATGTGGTGCTGTGGACTAAAGAATCATTTGTGGGTGACCTGCTCATTGAGTATGATTATACAAGGCTGGATAAGCGTGACGGACAGGTAAATATCATATATATCCAGGCCACCGGAAGTGGAGAGGGACCTTACGGGAAGGATATTTTTTCATGGAACAACCTCAGGGAAATTCCATCGATGAAAACCTACTTCAACAACATGAATCTTCTTCATATAAGCTATGCTGCCCTGACAGGTGACGGGGACTATATCAGGGCACGTCGTTACCGGCCGGATTGAGGCAGATGTTTTCAAGGTCCTCACTTTATAAAAATTTCGTTGTAAAAGAGCTCGTAAAACAGTGATTTTTGTACATTAAGATCATAATTTCTGTTTCACCGGTTCATCCCATCATTTATTTTATCAAATGAATATGAAACATGTTAATCTGAAACTACTTAGGCATCTTGTAAAGATCTTTATTCCGGCACTCCTGCTATGCACGATTGCAGCATGCTCGGGTGATTCAGGCAACCAGCGAAGGAATAGAAATACGGAGGCTGAGAACCCCAATATCATTTTTATACTTGTGGATGATCTGGGTTACGGGGATATAGGGTGTTTCGGACAGGAAAAGATCCGGACACCGAATATCGACACTCTTGCCGATGGAGGGATCCGGTTTACCGAGGCGTATGCGGGAAGTGCAGTCTGTGCCCCCTGCCGTTCCACCCTGATGCAGGGATTGCACACCGGCCATTCCCGGGTCAGGGGAAACAGTTATAAGGATTACCGGGAGGGGCTCAGGGAAGGGGATTATACGGTTGCCATGATGCTCCGGGAGGCAGGGTATAAGACAGGTCTGTTCGGGAAATGGGGGCTTGCATTGCACAACCAGTACGGGATCCCCAACAGGATGGGATTCGATGAGTTTTTCGGCTACCTGAACCAGAGACATGCCCACTGCCACTACCCTGAATTCTTGTATCACAACGAGGAAAGGGTATATTTTCCCGAGAACGGGACCCACTATCTCTTGGATAACTACAGGGGCGAGCAACCCTATGATGTAAATGGGATCTGTCATCCTCTGGGCATTGACGACCCGTCGAAAGCCCGGTATGCCTTTGATGTATATTGTGAGAAATCCCTTGAGTTTGTTCGCCGGAACAAGGATAACCCATTCTTTCTGTACCTGGCCTACACACCGCCCCATGGATCCTATATTGTCCCGGAGCTGGGAATTTACACAAATAAAGATTGGTCCTTATCCCATAAGGTATATGCAGCCATGATAACCCGTGTGGATACGGAAATAGGAAAATTGATGCAGCTTCTTGAAGAACTGGGGATCCGGGATAATACACTGCTGTTTTTTGCATCGGATAACGGAAATACCAATGGAAATGCCAAGGAAGGTGAAATCCCCACCAATATCTTTTTTAACAATGATTCCCCGAGAGCGGGCAGGAAAGGGGATATACGGGACGGCGCTTTCCATGTTCCTGCATTTGCCTTCTGGCCCTCACACATTCAACCTGCTCAGGAGAGCGATCTTATCTGGGCCATGTGGGATTTTATGCCAACAGTTGCGGAACTGATAGGGGTTCAGCCTCCGGATAGTATAGACGGGATCTCCATTTTGCCCACATTGCTCGGAGAGAACGAAAAACAGAAGGAACATGATTTTCTCTACTGGGAATACCAGGGAGAACAGGCAGTGAGGATGGCCGGCTGGTACGGATATAAAAACAAAAAAGGAGAACTGGAGATCTATGATCTGGAGAAGAATCCCAAGCAGGACAGGGATCTTTCCGCCGATTACCCGGATATAGCTGAAAGAATTGATGAAATCATGACAGAGCAACATACACCAAGTGATGTATGGCCGAGCCCGGGGGAGTCGAATGATGAGTTTAAAGAAAGAATGGCCAGGCTGGGTATCACAGCCGATGACAGGCCAGCAAATATTGCAAACTTCTAAGCATAATCCCAAACACATTATTCTAAATTAAACATACAATATGAGGCAATTAGTAATAATTCTGGTGACCACCTTTTTCATAGGTACAGGTTGTGTAAATGAAAACAGAGAGATTACAGAGGGATGGAAAAAAATGGAGCAGGTCCTGGAAAGGATCACTGAACCAGAATTTCCTGACAAGGACTTTCTTATTACGGACTTTGGAGCTGTCGAGGGTGGTGAGCTCATTTGTACAGATGCGTTCAATGAAGCCATCGCAGCATGCAACAGCGCCGGGGGTGGACGGGTGGTTGTTCCGGAAGGCAAATTCCTTTCGGGTGCGATCCATCTGCTCGATAATGTGGAGCTGCATCTGGAGGACGGTGCAATTATAGCTTTCAGTACAAATGAAGCGGATTACCTTCCGGTTGTGGTAACCCGGTGGGAAGGGATGGAATTGTATAACTACTCTTCCCTGATCTATGCATATGAAAAATCTAATATTGCAGTAACAGGAAAGGGGCTGCTGGATGGTCAGGCATCAGATGAAAACTGGTGGGTGAAAACTGGGAGTCCAAGGCATAACTGGAAAGAGGGGATGCCATCTGCCAATGACCCCGGATCAAGGGACCGGTTGTATGCTCTGATGATGGCGGGTGCACCTCTGGAGGAGAGGGTATTCGGAGAAGGCTATTGCCTCAGGCCAAATTTCATTCAGTTCTATAATTGCAAGAATATTCTCATTGAAGATGTTAAGCTGATCAGGCCCCCCATGTGGATGCTCCACCCTGCCCTGAGTGAAAATATTACTGTCAGGAACGTTACGCTTTCCAGTAAAGGTGCGCCAAACGGGGATGGTTGTGATCCTGAGGCGTGCAAAGATGTCCTGATTGAAAACTGCTTCTTTGATACCGGGGATGACTGTATTGCCATTAAATCCGGAAGGAACAGGCAGGGATATGAGCTGGGGATCCCAACCGAGAATGTCATTATCCGGAATTGCAAAATGGTGGACGGCCATGGCGGGGTTGTTATCGGCAGTGAGCTGTCGGGAGGGGTTAGGAATGTATTTGCATACGATTGTGAGATGAGCAGCCCTAACCTGGAACGTGCACTGCGGTTAAAGTCAAATGATCACAGGGGAGGGATTGTTGAAAACATCTATTTAAGGAATATCACGGTTGGACAGGTTGGACAGGCAGCCATAAGGATTAACCAGAACTACGGATCAAAGGAGGCCGGTCCAGGGGGGCGTTATACCCTTTTCAGAAATATATACGTGGAAGAGATGACCTGTTACAAATCCCCCTATGCCATTCAGCTGCTCGGAAATGAAAATTTACCCATAGAGAATGTTCAGATTATCGATTGCGTTTTTGAAAATGTGGAACATGAGAACAGGGTGGAGTGGGTCAATGGATTCCACCTGGAAAATGTTAGGATTAATGGCGAATTGGCCACCTCACCGGGCTGAATCATGACTTTTAAACTCTAAACACAAGGCGCTTTGAAAAAAATTACCATAATTCTCGGCCTGCTGTCATCCATCCCGGTTTTTGCGCAGGAATATGACATCAGGATAAAATCAGAAATTGACCTGGACCAGGAAATAGGGCAGTTCAGGGCTGTCCCTGTGGCCATAGGGGAAGAAGTCCCGTACGCCGTTGCTGCCTTGTATTCTGAAGATGCAGAGATAGACCCCAACAGGGGGATGTTCTTTTTTCCCGAACATACACTGAAACTGGCAATGTTCACTGTTGAGGGCGAGATCCTCTGGAAGGTGGACCTGGGAGGAGGCGTTATACCCGGGATCTGGTTCAGCCCGCTGGCTGCGTTTGACCTGGATGGTGACGGGAGCGATGAAATCTGGATCGTTAACAATACCAATCCCGGACATCCCCTCAGGTACGAGGAGTATGTACTTGAAAAGAGAAATGCCGCAACCGGTGAGGTCGAAGGACAATGGAAATGGCCTGAACCTTTCAAGGATCAACCCATGTCAAGGCTCTACAGGCACTTTATAATGGGAGGCTACGTGAAAGGTGAACCTGTTCTGATAACCGCCAACGGGACAAAAAATTACGAGGTGATAAAATGCTGGAACAGCGATATGTCCGAGCGGTGGGTATACAGGAAAACTCCTGATACCCCGGGTTGCCAGGGCAGTCATATGTCCCCGATAGTTGATATCAATAATGATGGCGTGGATGAACTGTTATGGGGGGAAAGGTGCATAGAACTGGATAGAGGGAAGCTGCTTTTCTGTGCGGATGAGGAGAGCTGGAACGGACATTCGGATATTATTGAGCCGATTCTGGACAGGGAGAGCGGGAAATGGTTCTTCTTCACATGCCGTGAATCAAACAAGCAGGATCCGCCCAGGGTGGTACTGTTTGATGATCATGGGAAAAGGGTATGGAGCGCTTTGAAAGAGGGACATATTGATACAGGATGGGCTGCCCGCCTGGGTAAGCATGGTGAGCCGGTGGTGCTGGGTATAAAAATAGGCGAGAAGCTCAGATCGGCGGAAGGGGAACACCGTGTCGATGTGGAGGAAAACACATTTCATGCCTTTACCGGTGAAAAGATTGATCTGGGGTTCAGTGTATATACCACCATTCCCGTGGATCTGAACGGGGACGGAATTCATGAACTGGTAAAAGGCTATTTTGAAGGGGATGGCAAGATCCTGGATAACCGGGGAAGAGTGATCGGGAATGTGAAAGGAGCATCGGCCATTGCATCCAAGTTTACAGATGAACAGGGGGAACAGATCCTCAGCTACTCCAAAGATGGAATAATCAGGATCTGGGTGGACAGGAATGCAAAAGATAACAGGATTGCACGGGAGAGATACACCAATCCCTGTTACAGGTTAAATCAGAAGCAGACTGGCAATGGTTATAATCTCTTTAACCTGGGTGGAATTTAGGGGCCGGGAACAAAAATAATCCTGGTGATAAAGTAACTGATAGGCATCAATAAAACAGTTTCAATGATTGCACATTTGAAAGCCCACATTCTGGGACTTTTTCTGGTATGCTGCTTCTCAGAGGCATCCGCTCAGGCCGGTACGTTCAGGGTTGATGCAGGAAAGATCGCCGGTGAGAATACCCAGTTCTGGAAAGCGTCGGGAACGGATCTTTTATATTACCTGGCTGACAAACCTTCCGGCCAGGCCCTGCTGGACAGGATGAGTGACAAAGGATCATGTCTGTACCTAAGGAATCATTATACACTGACCGGGCATATCAGGGAAGGGGTTGAGGTTGGTATCCGGGTATATAACGAAGATGAAAACGGCAATCCCTTTTACGATTTCTCAAGGGTGAACCACATTTACGGAGAGTTTGTGAAACGTGGGCTCAAACCCGTTGTGGAGTGTGATTATATGCCCAGGGGCCTGACAGGCGAAGAACCGGATCCTTCCATTGGAAATGATGAAGGGATGTCGGCGGGGAACAGTGGTCCGGATGACTGGACAAAATGGCGTGCCCTGCTGGTGGCTTTCACCGAAAACCTGATTAAAACTTTCGGGGCTGAGGAGGTTCGCTCCTGGTATTTCGAAGTCTGGAATGAACCCGACGGATGGAAGCAGTCAGAAATAGAGGTCTTTTACAGGCTTTATGATGTTTTTGTTGATGCAGTCACCTCTGTTGATCCCCTTCTGAGGGTCGGGGGCCCGGCATGCTACCATGAGTGGTTCCTGAAAGAATTTCTTGATCATGTGGTGTACGGAACGAACCATGTTACAGGTGAGACAGGTACA
>CAZIAU010000186.1:0-1627 GCA_964536755.1 uncultured Bacteroides sp.
CCGGAAAGCGGTGCCCGAACCCCAGAGTGATCCTGCCCCGGGAAATTGTGCCCAATGTGGTGGATATGCCGGTTTCGGTCGACATCCGGAGCTTCGGGATACGAACCCCTATCTGCTCCAAGGAGAAACCCACCTACGGTATCGTGGGTATGACCCACATATTGCCACCTGCACTGGCATGGCTCTGGCGCCTTGTCTCACCCCGGGGGCACAACAATCCCAGCATCATCAGCACCGGCAATATGGAGAGCGAGGGTGTCGGCTCCTACTGGCCGTTTGCTACCGGAAAGAGGATCAACCATGCCAACATGCTGCTTAAACAGATCATTGAGACACCCAGAACCACCTTCACGCTGGTACCCAACCAGACTATAGGGGTCTGGGAGGTTGGTTTTAAACCCCAGCTACTTATGCGTGAATACCTTACCAGGAGGGGTGTGGCCAAGTTCAGAAGCGACCAGTACCAGCCTGCACGCTGTCCCCTGCTGGGATATGAGATGAACTATATGACCATTGAGGGATCAAAGATTCCATCAAGGTTCTTCAAGGTATATAAGCAGCCCGAGGTGGGATTTGAGGGATATGATGCCGGGGCAGAGATCCTTCAGAAGTTTTTCAAGGAGGAGCTGCAGAAATATTTGCAGGCCGGTCTGCTCCAGACCGGGAAAAGGATCATCGATGCATGCCTTTCCAATGCAAGAGTTGAGGAGTATAATGAGATCGTACCAATGAGTTACCGCTATTCGTTCAACCATCTGGAGGATTACGAGCAGGCCGGGGACCAGATGCCTACCGGCTAGCATGAACAGGCCATCCAACCTTTCCCATAAACATAATTGCATGGGTGGAATTCTCCCTGATCACATAGAGGAATGGTTTGTTCACATTGAAAAATAGCGCCTGTGGAGCTGCATTTTCCCTGAGTTCCACGATGGTTGCCGCAGCCGCTTCTGTTCCTTCCTCCTGAACATCGATGAAAGTCTGATGGATCACCCTGGAAATATAGATATCAGCTCCCGGCGTAATTCTTGAAAAATCGGCACCACCTCCAAATGCAATACCGAGACCGAGATTAATCAGCGGGTCATTGAGAAGGTCTTTGAATTCGTAGGTAAATTTTGGCAACTCTATCTGGACATTCTGGGTTGAGGAATTTTCAAACCATCCATTCCATTTATCCACATCCATTTCATCCACCAGGTCATCCACAGTTTTCTCACCTGCCGGAAGCATGACAACCATACTGAAGGTACTGTCTCCATATGGCAGCTCAACTGCCGAGAAGTCCTCATTTGAAATATAGCTGAAATCTCCGTTTACCTTCATATATTCTACTTCGAGGGCAGTGCTATCACCGGGATAAAAATCTCCTTTATATGTATCCTCGGGATCGAACCGGTACTTCCATTTTGCATTGAAATAGATGGCATTCACCAGGTACATGACTGCACCTCCAGGAATATAGTCAAGCATATCCTTTATCTTGTCGTTGGTCTTGCTCTCAATCCAATCGTTAATAATATCAACTGCACCCGGGTCCGAAAAATCAAGCTCCTCTACGGCTGCATCGAAATAGTCCTGGTTGGTGGTAATAAATTCACTTAAAACAGGGTATCCGAGGCTGTAC
>CAZIAU010000186.1:1637-6236 GCA_964536755.1 uncultured Bacteroides sp.
CTCCACCTGCTGGTCAAGGAGGATCAGTTGATCCATCAGGTCCTTATAACTCTCATTTACCTCCTGATCTGTGAGATCTCCAAAATGGAGCACATTGCTGAATGCTTCATGGGTAGTGCCTGCAGCTCCATTGAAAGTCATTCCCAGCGCATATGACACACTCAGAGGGGATATCATGATATTTTTCTCCTCACTGATATTATACACCTCCCTGAAGAGTTCAAAGGCGAATTGCTGGTCAGCTTCTATGATCTTTTCCGAACTCTTCGTCAGCTCAATGGTATTGGGCTTATCAGGATCAGGATCCTCTGTTTCACAGGCATGCATTATCAAAAGAATCGCAAGGATCGACATATACGAACTGATAGCTGTTTGCATGATAGGATCAGATTGTTATTTTCAGGTAAGACGAATGAATCGTGAGTCGGGTTGCGTTTGATAAACAGATATCTGAAAGAGGAAGGGCTCCTATACTGGAATATTTCCTGAAGAAATTACCTGACAGGTTTGAAGATACAAAATAGCCTGTCCAATAATCAGAGGTTATTCCCTCCTGGATTGGTTACACACGTACTAAATCTAACTGGCGAAACTCTGACTTGCCATGTATTTATAATCCGCTTCAATGTTCTTATATGGATCATCAACTCTTTCATCCTCGATAAAATAGTACTCCAGTACATCGGCTCTTCCGGCGTTGAACAAACTTTCAAAATCGATAATTCCATCTCCGACAGTGGTCCCTTCCAGCCCGGGTGTGGCATCCTTAACATGGAAGAGGGTTATCCTGCCCGGGTATTTCTTGAGCAATTCCAGTGGATCGTACCCGCCCTTTGTTACCCAAAACAGGTCGGCTTCAAAGTGAACCAGGTCGGCTTCTGTGGATTCAATAAGAAGTTCCTCAGGAATGATGCCGTCTATTGTCTTGAATTCATGATCATGGTTATGATATCCGAATTTTAATCCGGTCTCATTACACATTTCACCTATTTTATTGAAATTCTCAGCTACCTTTTTCCAACTGTCAATGGTTTCGCGGAGTTCGTTAGGAGTAGAAGGGATAATCATATATTCCATCCCGGTCTCTTTTGCTGAATCAATCATTTTCTGAGCCTTGTCGTATGTTGTATACGAACTGTGAGTTGCCTTGAATTCCATTCCCAGGTCCTTTATCACTTTGGCGTAATGAGCAGGCGTTATTTTACCAAGGAACATCCCATCGGTCCCCAAACCATATCCTTCTATATTTTTATATCCGACTTTTGCAATATACTCCATGGTTCCTTCGAAATCCTCTATTAATTGATTTCTCATCGAATAAACCTGAAGTCCCGGTTTCATTTTGGATGTGGGCATGGTACATGATGGCAACAGGACAGTCCCTGCAGCAAGGAGTGAACCTGTTCTGATAAAATCTCTTCGATCTATAGTCATTAGTTTTCTGATTAATTGTTACCTGAATTATTTATTCTTAAAATTGGTTCAATTTACTATATTTTTTTAGCACTTGTCGTATCTTACAGTGAATAAGCTTTAAAAACCAAACCGGAAAACCTTAAAAAATGAAAGAAAAACTTAATCGCAGAGATTTTGTGAGGACAACTGCTGCTTTAACCGGTAGTATTGCATTTTCCCAGCTGGGAATGGCCAGGAACTACATCAATGAAGAAAGACCCATACGCATAGGTTTCGTTGGGGTAGGAAGCCGCGGCTCCTATCACCTCGATTCGGCCCTGGGTATGGAAGGTGTTGTTGTTCCTGCCATATGCGACATCAAAGACGCCCCTCTTTACAATGCCAAACGGTGGATAGAGGAGGCGGGTCAACCTACTCCAAACCTTTACGGTAAAACAGATACGGATTTTGTAAGGATGTGTGAAACAGAAGAGCTGGATGTAGTAATCTGCGCAACCTCATGGGAATGGCATGCTCCGGTATGCATTGCCGCAATGAACAATGGTAAACATGCAGTATCTGAGGTACCAATTATACTTACTCTTGATGAAGCATGGGAGGTAGTGGAGACTTCTGAAAAGACCGGTAAGTGGGCCACCCTGGCACTGGAACAGTCCCTGCTGGAATCCGGTTATGCCATGGCTGTACTGAATATGATACAACAGGACCTGTTTGGTGATATCATCCATGTTACTGGAGGATATGTGCATGACCTCAGGATGGTAAAATTCAATCCCGAGGAGGAACCCTGGCGGTTACAGCATTCCGTAGACCGGAACGGTAACCTCTACCCCGATCATCCTATGAACAGGATCATGGCCATGTTGGATATTAATCACGGAGACAGGCTGGATTATCTGGTTTCTGTGAGCTCCGGTGCTAATATGCTTAATGATTATGCAGAACAATACTTTGGGGACGCACATCCTTATGCAACGCAGAAAATGGCCCAGGGTGACACTAATGTCAGCCTCATCCGTACTGTAAAGGGGAAGCTGATCACGCTGAATTTTGACACCAATACACCTCATCCCAGGGGAGTATACAGGCTGCAGGGATCCAAGGGTTCATTTATTACCAGCAGCGGACTTGGATCCCATATATATGTGGATGGTAAAAGCCCTGAACCACACAAATGGGAAGATGCTGAAAAATGGCTCGAGCAATACCAGCACCCCCTGGTAAAGAACTATAATCCACCACTCCGGAATAACGCTATCCGGGGTCACGGGGGCAGTGGCAGGGCAACTCCACTCACCTGGCACCTGCTTGTAAAAGCTCTTCGTGAAGGGAAAATACCCTTTTTCGATGTGTATGATTCGGTAACAAGCAGCGCTGTCTCCCCGTTGTCTGAATTGTCGGTGTCGGGCAGGGGTCAGTCCGTCGATTTCCCGGATTTTACCAGAGGCAAATGGGAAAATCGTTCACCCATAGATTTCAGCCAGTTTCAATAGTGGTCTGTTGTACAGAAGCTATTTCCCGATACAGAAATCAACTTAAGTTGAGATTCAGTTGGTTACAATTACAGGTTATAAAAGGGATACAGGTAATATTACTTACCAGATATAAGCTTAAGTTATTTCTCTGATAACCGTATCCTTTCTTTGATATGTAAGGGTACCTGTGTAGTTCCCCTCCCTTGTAAATCTTTTAAACTGCCAGTCGGTGGCTTCAAATCCAAATGTAACATATCGAAGCCTGATATTGCCATCATCCAGCGAAAATTCAAGATTTTCAGGGGTCAGGCGCATCCCTTCTCCAATAGCCTTCAGGTACGATTCCTTAAATGTCCAGAACTGGAAAAAGAGAGATAACTTGTGATCGGGGTTTTTTAGGAAATAGGCTTTTTCGCGTGAAGTCAGGTTCTTCTCTATGAGCTGGTCTATATCACGGAGTTCCCTGATCTTTTCGATATCGATCCCTACTTCCGCATCCCTGGAGAAGGCATAGACAGAGATTTCATACGAACTTGAAATATTGAAATAGAGAGATGGATCATAGATGAGAAAGGGTTTGCCTTTTTTACTTGCATTCAGGATCACTTCTGCAGGTTCTATATCCATGTAAGCTGAGATTAAAACCTTCAGGACAGCCTGTGTAATGATATAACCATGCTGTTCGCGCTCGAATTTATAATAGGATGCCCTCTGGTCTTCCTCTGGCGATAAATAGGATCGCAGCCGTTTGATTTTTTCTACGGAAGGAACAAGTGAAGCGGTCCACAAATGAACTTCCCCCTTCAGAAGTGTTGGGAATTTCACCCTTTCTGGTTGATCCAGAATAATCACATCCTTCAGTGAATCAGGAAATTCAGCTTCCTTAAACATTGGAATATTCCATTAAATCTTCTGCCAGGATCTCCAGGAGTTCCTCCTTGTTATCCCTGCAGAAGAGGTGACTGCCATTTACCAGGATAAACCGGAATTCGCCCGAAGTGTGTTTCTTCCACGCCTTCACTTGCTCCTTGGTGAAAACCGTATCCTCCTTCCCGGCTAATGCTGTAATGTCGCAACTCAAGGGCTCATCCTCATAATAGGTGTACCGTTTACCCAGAAGGATATCGGCACGAAGGGCAGGAAGCATCTCTTCAATCAGATCCTTATTCCCAAGAATTGACTCAGGGATTTCAAGCGACCTCAGGTGGTTGATGATATTGGGAATGTTCTTATCCATATACACCTCATTGTCATCAATAGCATCAAGAAATTCAAAGGGACTTTCCAGGTGAGGTGAACGCCATCCGCCCACTATGAACTTCACAGGTTGAATCCCTTTTTCTCTTCTCAGGTACCTGGCAAGTTCCAGCCCGATACCTGCTCCGGCACTGTGGCAGTAAAATGCAACCGGGCAGTTAAGCAGTGGATCGATCACATCAGCAATCGCTTTGACAAGGTCAAGATAATTATCATATGGTTTTTCTGCTGCTCGCTCTTCACGCCCTGGGTATTGAATGGCACATACCTCTATACCTTCCTGTAAAGAATCGCTCCAGCTGTTGTAAACGGATGCACCCCCTGCAAAATATGGCAGGCAGAAGAGCCGTATTTTGGGGTTATCAATCACCCGGGAACGCAATACCCATTTGTCAAGTTCTGATTTCTCTGCTCCCGATCCATCCCCGGAACTGAGCTGACCGTTCATCTC
>CAZIAU010000187.1:0-6233 GCA_964536755.1 uncultured Bacteroides sp.
ATTCAGGTAACCGGTTGAATGGTGTAGTACTTGAAATTGGCGAGGAAGCTGTAAAGCTTGTAAATGAAGCCAAAGAGTGTAAGCATAATGTTTGTGCCGTTGGTACAACAGTTACACGAACCCTGGAAAGCTCTGTTTCCACCGATGGATTTCTGAAGGAATTTGACGGCTGGACAAACAGATTTATTTTTCCACCTTATGAATTCTCGGTACCCAACCGGATGGTTTCCAATTTTCATCTTCCTTATTCTACATTACTGATGATGGTTTCCGCATTTGCCGGTTACGACTACCTCATGGATGTTTACAAGGTTGCCATCAGGGAAAAATACAAGTTCGGGACATATGGCGATGCCATGCTGATACTGTAAGAAATACCGCATGCCTCTCCTCAATTCTATTATTTCCTGGGTAAATGTAAAAAGGCTTCATCAAATTGAACTGTTTAAAAAGTACCCGTTTGATGTTCAGCAGGAAGTATTCCTCAGACTGGTTGAACAGGCATCCAGGACTACCTGGGGTGTTCAGTACGGATACGATTCAATCTATACCATTGAAGAGTATCAGCAGAGGGTACCGATCAGTACCTATGATGATGTTAAACCATATATCAACAGGTTGCGGGATGGTGAACAGAATGTTTTGTGGCCCACAGAGATAAAATGGTTTGCCAAATCATCGGGAACCACCTCTGATAAGAGTAAATTCATCCCTGTCAGCAACGAGTCACTTGAAGATTGTCATTTCCGCGGAGGGAAGGATGTAATTGCATTTTACACAAAAGAACACCCCGATACAGGGATACTCAAAGGAAAGGCGCTTACACTCGGGGGGAGCGCCCAGATTAACAAATACAGTAACCAATCCTATTATGGAGACCTCTCGGCCGTAATAATTGAGAATCTGCCTTTCTGGGCACATTTTATCCGGACACCGGCTGCAGAGATAGCACTCATACCCGATTTTGAGGAAAAACTGGAGAAAATCACAAAGCATACTGTTCAGGAAAATGTAACCAGCATTGCTGGAGTCCCCTCCTGGAACCTGGTTCTGCTTAATGCAATTCTGGATTTCACCGGAAAGGATCATATCCTGGACGTTTGGCCAAACCTGGAACTCTTTACCCACGGAGGGGTTAACTTCGCTCCATACAGGGAACAGTTTAAAAAGCTGATCCCTTCTGAACAGATGAACTACCTGGAAACTTATAATGCATCAGAGGGATTTTTCGGAATACAGGACGATCTTGAAAGTGATGACATGTTGCTTATGCTGGATCTGGGAGTATTCTATGAGTTTATTCCAGTCGATAATCTGGAAGACTCAGATCCGCCTGTCTATACAGTCAGGGAAGTTGAAAAAGGAGTCAACTATGCCATTATTATCACAACCAACGGAGGACTATGGAGGTATATGATAGGGGACACCGTAATCTTTACCTCTCTCAATCCGCATAAGATAAAAATTTCAGGTCGCACCAAATATTATATAAATGCCTTCGGTGAAGAGGTTATCCAGGATAATGCGGAAAAGGCATTGATGAGGGCCTGCCGGGAGACCGGTGCGGTTATAAAAGAATATACAGCCGGGCCTCTTTACATAAGCGACAGCAGCAAGGGAGCTCACGAATGGATGATTGAGTTTGAAACTTCTCCGGGGAACCTGGACCGCTTCTCTGATATACTCGACCACGAATTGTGTGAAATAAATTCGGATTATGAAGCCAAGAGGTTCAAAAATATTACATTGATGAAACCCCGCATCGTCTCCCTTGAACCGGGGACCTTTTACCGATGGATGCAAAAAAGGGGTAAACTCGGCGGGCAGAATAAAATTCCCAGGCTATCCAACGACAGGAGATATTTAGATGAGCTCACTGACATTTTAACCCAATAAAAGTTATTATCTTTAGTCTGCTTCATTACTAAATCAAATAGCATGCATGTAGCTATTGCAGGGAATATCGGCTCAGGTAAAACAACACTCACCAGCCTGCTGGCCAAGCAATATGCCTGGGAGGCACAATATGAGGATGTGGATGACAATCCTTATCTCAACGACTTTTACCAGGATATGCAACGCTGGTCCTTTAATCTTCAGATCTACTTTCTTAACAGCCGTTTCAGTCAGATCGTAAAGATCAGGCAGTCCGGTAAAAAGATTATCCAGGACAGAACGATTTATGAAGATGCATACATTTTCGCTCCGAACCTGCATAGTATGGGCCTGATGAGTACAAGGGATTTTGAGAATTATTTCGCCCTCTTTAACCTGATGAGCTCACTGATTGATCCCCCCGACCTGCTTATATACCTTCGCGCCTCCATTCCAACTCTGGTGGAGCAAATTCAGAACCGGGGACGAAAATATGAGAACAACATCAGGCTGGATTACCTGAAACACCTGAATGAACGCTATGAAGCCTGGGTGGAAACATATAACCTGGGTAAGCTTCTGATAATAGACGTGGATAATTTCAATTTCCGGGACAAGCCCGAGGACCTGAGCACTGTCATTGACCGCATCAATGCGCAGATCCACGGGTTATTCTAGCCGGGGTCCATATTTAAATTCTCCAGGATAACCAAACGCAACTGTAAATTCCTGTATGCAAGAATTTACAAATTTCTTATTGGCCATCCTTCGGAACGAATACAACATCAACCACATTTGGATCATCGTAAAATGCTTTCATAACCTTCTGTACATCACTTATTGAAAGATCATTCAGGATATCCTCGTAATTGGCCGGGTCGTCAAAATTTATACCATAGACATAGTAGTTAAATAATGTACTCAGATAATAAGCATTGTGTTCTTTGCTTTCCGCCCTGTCCTTCAATATATTCTCAACGGTTTTGGACAGATCCACTTCCGACGGTCCCTTTTCGGCCAGCTTTTTAAGTTCTTCATAAACAATCTTCTTCAGGTCTGAAAATCTTTCCGGATCACAATCAAAACCAATTCGCATACTTGCTTTTTCTATGGGCCAGCGGTTTAATCCTGTATGGATTCCAACGCCATAGGTGCCCCCTTCACCCTCACGGACAGTTTCCACATAACGCAGATCGAGAATCCCTTCTATCACCTTCATAACCATTCTATTGTAGGCAGTATACGGCATCTCGTTCCTGATTATGATATTCACATTGGCCTTTGGAGTTTCCAGGGCCAGGGGAATTACCTTTTCTACGCGACCTTCAGGTTCATATACTTTCCTGTCAATCCAGGTTTCCTTACGCTCAAGGTCAGGTATAGCACCAATATATTCCCGAACCAGTGTTTTTATATCTTCCTGGTCCATATTCCCCACAATTACAAAAAAGAAATCACTGGCATCGGTATAACGCTCTAGATAGATCTGCCTGATCAGGTCAAAACTTACATCCTCCAGAAATTTCGTATCAAATATCCTTGTACGGGGATTGTAATTGGTATTGATAAGGCTAAGGGAATCGCTCATTATCTTCTGCGGATTGTTACCAATGTTCTTAATATAGGCAAGGTACCGGGCCATGTAAGTATTATGAGCTTCTTTATCAAACCTGGGCATATTGAAATGGAGATAAATCAGCTGCATAAGGGTCTCCATATCTTTTGGACTGGCGCTCCCGCTAAAACCTTCCGACAGGTCTCCCAGGCTTAATTGAAGAGAAACATTCTTTCCCGAGAGCATCTTCTGCAATCCGGTTGCATTAAATTCTCCCACCCCGTAGGCATCAACAAAAGTTGTGAGCATATCAGCAGAAGGTACATATGCATCGCCATAAAGTGAACTGCCTCCTTTGCTGTAAGCCCGGATCTGTACCTGGTCCTTTTCAAAATCTGCACGTCGAAATATTACCCGGGCACCGTTCTCCAGTGTCCACTCCACAGCATCAAAATCATCCAGTTTCACTGTATCTGTAATCGCAGCAGGAACAGGCTCTTCCGAAACCAACGACTCTGCAAGCGTCTCATCTTCATATGGTTCCAGTTCAGCATCAGATACCTGGTCGAAAATCTCCATGGAGGCTGTTTCCGAAAGATGCTCAACATCTTTCCCTTCAGGTCCCTGGATCACCAGAACCTGGTTCTTGTCTGTTATCCATTGCTTAAGGCGGGTATCAAAATCCTCCAGTGCAATGGTTGGGAGCAATGACCGGACCAGCGAATAACCCTCTTCGGCCGAAAGAAAAGCTTTCCCATCCAGAAAATTATCCACATATTCATTTACATATTCTTCATTACTTATCTTATCCCTTTCTTTATAGTATTTCTCCCACTGCGTCAGGATTTTAGCTTTAGCCCTTTCCAGCTCGCCAGGTGTGAAGCCATACCTTCTGACCCTTTCCAGTTCTGTCAGGATTGCACTTAATCCTTCTGCTTCAGCATTTGGTTTGGGAAGAGTGATCACACTGAGTGCCTCATATCCCCTTTCAAAATCGCCGTAATTTATAACTCCCACGACAAAGGGAGGATTGCCGGTTTGGAGTAATTCATCAATCCTCTGTGACATCATACTGTTAAAAAGCACATGAATATAATCCTCCCTGTGGTCCTTCAACGTTTCTTCAGTGATTTCAGGTTTTCTGTGGCGGATCATATACCTTATAACTGTCTGGTCCGCCTCCGGGTCAGTCACCAGCCCGAAGATTAATTTTTCATTATCCGGGATCTCGTAGAATGGCCTTTCCGGAGGATTTTCCACCGGCGGGATCCTGGAAAAGAGCTCGATCACCTTTTTTTCCGTCTCATCAGCATCAAAATCTCCTGCCATGGCTATGGCCTGAAGATCGGTCCTGTACCACTTATGATAGAAATCCCTCAGTGCATCATATTTAAAGTTTTCGATCACATCAAGGTCACCGATCACATCCCTTTCTATATACTTCGAATTTGGATAGATATATTTCAGTGCTTCAGAATACATCCTGAACTGAGCCGTTCTGCGGGTCCTCCATTCCTCCTTGATCACTCCCCTTTCGGCATCGATCTCATCTCCGGTTAACGAAAGGTAATTGGACCAGTCATTCAGGATCAGGAGGCAGCTGTCAAGTATTCCCGGTTTGTTCATCGGCACATCACTCAGGTTGTAGACCGTCTGATTCTGTGCTGTATATGCATTGATATTCTCTCCGAAAGCCACCCCATGACGTTCCAGAAAATCTATGATCCCCTTCTCCGGGAAGTGTTTTGTACCGTTGAATGCCATGTGTTCCAGGAAATGAGCAAGTCCGTTTTGAGTATCTTCCTCCAGAAGTGCGCCCACGTTCTGAATGATATAGAAAGAGGCCCGGTCTTTTGGTTCCTGGTTGGCTTTGATATAATAAGTCATTCCGTTCTCAAGAACCCCATACCTTACAGTCTCATCATTTGGAAGTGTTTGTACAGAATCCACCTGGGAATATGATTGAAGTGCAAAAAAGCCCCCCACAATGGCTGAAATGATCAGTTTAATTCGTATCATATTGATTGATTATAAGATTTCAATAGAATGATTATCTGTTAAAAGCTTCCTTAAATTACTCATTAATAAACAATCCTCAAGCACTTTTGATCACGATTACTTGATAATATTGGATTTACCGGTAAATTTGACTATTGTGTTTTGATATCGTATTTTTATATTCGTATAGATATAACCGACTCAATTATATTCTTTAGACCAGCCCTGAAATGAAAGTTTTATGTTCTATTGCAGGACTTGTTTTGTTATGCATGCCACTGTTCCCACAACAGGAACAGCAAACTCCAACTGTTCCAATTCTGAAAATCTCGGATGTAGGTCTGGCTGACCAAAACGAAAATATGACCATTGAAGCCAATGAACCCTGCAATCTATTGTTCAGATTAACCAATGAAGGAACAACTACAAATGTCGTAAAGATAAAATTATCCCATACTTCTTCAGAACCGATTGACATTGATTACAGAGAATCACGTACACTGCTGGTAGTTAAAGAAAATACATCGCGTGATATTAGCATACCGATTACCCCGGGAGACCGGATACCCGAAGGTTCTGTTGAGTTTAAGATTGAAGTTATTGAGTTTAATGGTTTTAATGCCTATCCGGCAAAAATAAAGATAAAAACAGCTCCGGGGAATATGCTCCAGAATCAGCTGGCAAATCAACCTCTGCCACTACCTGAGAGATTGAAAGACACTTCCACTCTTGTGATAAGAGGATTTCAGTTCACTGATCATAACAATAACGAACTCCTTGAAGCATATGAAACTTCTCAAATTCA
>CAZIAU010000188.1:0-6222 GCA_964536755.1 uncultured Bacteroides sp.
TGAGGACCTGGACGTGGGCGACGTTGTAAAGATGAAAATTGCTGGTTTGCCAACAAATACCAACTATTATTACCGGTTGAGATCATACAACCTTGCCGGTACCAGTTCCAGCTCGAACAGGATATCTGCCACAACTGGAAAATTGCCTCAGACCATCACTTTTGGAGCCCTGCCGGCAAAGACATACGGAGATGATGATTTCACCCTGAGTGCAACATCCTCTTCAGGTCTGCCGGTCAGTTTTGAGAGTTCGGATATTACAGTAGCCACTGTCAGTGGTAATGTTGTAAACATTGTTGGAAAAGGAGTTACAAATATTACTGCCTACCAGGGGGGGGATGATACATACGGTCAGGCCACTCCGGTAGTCCGGAATCTTTTAGTTAATCTGAAAAACCTTGCAATTCCCGGGATTGCTGCAGAGAATAAGGAGTATGACGGAACAACCGATGCCACTCTTAGCGGGATCTCGCTTGTTGGAGTTGTTGCAGGTGATAATGTGATTGTGGAGGCAAGCGGTACTTTCGCCCAGTCCGATCCGGGAGCAGGAATATCAGTTACAGCTTCTTTAACTCTCAACGGGGCAGATTCCGCGAATTATTCCCTTACTCTGCCTGCTGGACTTACCGCCGATATTTTACCTAAGGCACTCGCGGTAATTGGTGCAACAGCTGAGAACAAGGTTTATGACGGAACTGATCAGGCCGTTATCAGCGGGGCTGATATTGAGGGGATTGTAGGAACCGAGGTTGTAAGTATATCAGGGGCCACATCAGGAACCTTTGCACAGTCAGATGCAGGAACCGGTATCGCGGTAAGTACATCCATTACGCTGAGTGGCGCAGATAAGGACAATTATGTTGTAACACAGCCCACCGACCTGGTTGCAGATATTACTCCGAAGGAGCTCACCGTAAGTGCAGCGACAGCAGAGGATAAGATATACGATGCAACTACAGATGCAACCATTACAGGCGTTACCCTTGTGGGGATAATCGGCTCGGATGATGTTACAATCGGAGCCGGGAGCGGTATGTTTGCCCAGGCAGATACAGGAACGGGTATCGCCGTTACATCTGACATGACACTTGGTGGGACCGGTGCGGGGAATTATACCCTGACTCAGCCTGCAGGATTGATGGCTGATATTACACAGAGGGAACTGACCGTAACAGCAAACAACCAGATCCGTGATGCTTGTTCTGCCAATCCAGAGTTTACACTCAGTTATTCGGGATTTGCCGGATCGGATGGTGTGGATGCGTTAGGTACCGTACCTGTTGCATCAACAACTGCCGATGAAACCAGTGCTCCCGGATCCTACGGTATTGATGTCTCCGGTGGCAGCGCCACTAATTACAGTTTTGTTTATATAGCCGGTATACTGACTGTTACAGCAGATATGACAGCTCCCGAATTGATTGTTCAGAATATAACCATACAACTGAATCAGGCCGGAACTGCCACTATTACTGCAGCTGACGTGGTATCAAGTGCAACCGATAACTGTGGCATAGCAGATACCACGTTGAGCAAGTCAACATTCGGGGTCAGCGACAAGGGTGATGTGGTGGTTAATGTGACTGTTTCCGATGCTGCGGGCAACTCAATTACACTTCCTGCCATAGTTACTGTGGAGGGATTTACCGGGACAGGTGATCTGTCTGAAACAGGTGCCGGCATCTATCCCAATCCCACCGACGGTTTGGTTCAGATGGAAATAAACAACGGTACCGAGAGTCTTAAGGTTATGGATATGACCGGAAAAACGGTAATATACATTTCAAACCCGGAGCCCCTGGAGGTCATTGATCTCACTGGTTACAGCAAAGGGGTATATATTTTCCAGCTCAAGGCCGGTGATGATCTGAAGCATTTCAGAATCGTTAAGAAATAAGAATAAGAAGAAAATATGAGAAAGCTAATTCTTCCCCGGCTGCCTGTTTTTACGCTGATCTCAATGTTGTTCTTTGTTTCCTGTCAGAAATTTCCCGATGCCCAGTTTTCCTCGGATTCAGTTATTATATCCGCAGGAGAATCGGTTCAATTCACGGACCAGTCGTTAAACGGGCCGGTTACCTGGGCCTGGACTTTTGAGGGTGGAACACCTGCCTATTCAACGGAACAGGATCCGCTGGTAACCTATTATGATGCAGGAAGCTACAGTGTTACACTTGAGGCAACCAACAGAGGAGGTACAGGATTGATTTCCAGGGACGATTACATTACCGTTCTTGAGCCCTCCACCGACCTCACCTTCATAAATAATACCTATAAAACTATTACGATTACCGTCAATTATATTGAGAAGAGTATTGAAAGTGGTGGCAGTGTCACATATTACGGGCTTGAAGGGAACTCTGTCGCCTATTATGCTGAAACATCGGGACAAACAACCTCCGGCACACAGGTAGGGAAATTACTGTACTGGGACTATACCATTGATCTGAATGGCGGTTCGCAGGAGTTGAATCTGAATATATCGAGCGATTTCTATTTTATGAGGATTACCAACAACGGTACGCATGTTCTGAGTCCCCTGGAGGTAACTCAGGGTGCTGATGATGTTGTAACCGAAAACATTGCCATCCCGAATAATGGAGTCAAGTATGATATTGGATATTATGCGGCTTATTCAGAAACGTTGATCAAGGGGTATTTTGAGGATGACCCAGGCCATTGGGTTTACTGGGAGAACCTGATTTTTCCGGGGACAGTCAACCAGTTGAAGGAATTGTCATATAGCCTTGAAAAGAGTACCATGAAAGGTGAGGATCTTATATCCGGCGGACAGGTTATTTATGAACTAATTCCCTCAACAGGGTTTACGCCCGCAACAACAATAGAAGGGGCCGCTGTCCAGTTTCCAAAGGCTGCTGCAGAATAAACTGTTCTGATACTGTGATGGCAACTTCATTTAACCAACCCATCACCCTGGGCAGGACCGGGCTTCAGGTGGGCAGGTTGGGTATATCATCAAGCTATGGTGCTCCTGCAGAAGCCTTTGAAGAAGCCTTTGAAAGGGGATGCAACTACTTTGTTATCGGAAGTTTCGTAAAGGGACGCTCCGGGGAGATGATCAGGGCGATCCATAATATTTCCCGGAACGGCCAACGTGGGGATCTGGTTGTCAGCATGATGGAGTACACACACTCCTTTCTTCTGGGTATGATACATTTCTACAGGGGGTTGAAAAAACTGGGTCTGGAGTATGTGGATCTCCTTACACTGGGATATTACCCGGGGCATCCCCGAAAGCAGGTGATGGACCTTGCTCTGAAGTTAAAGGAGAGGGGGCTGGTCCGGTATCTGGCACTGGCCGGGCATAACCGAAAGCTTTTCCCCAGGCTGCACGAGGAGGGGTTGATTGATGTTTTTCATGTGAGGTATAATGCAGTGAACAGAGGTGCTGAAGAGGATGTATTCCCTTTTGTGGGGGGAGAGAACAGGCCGGGCATGGTTATATATACAGCCACCAGGTGGGGACAGCTGCTTAAGGAGAGCAAGATGCCCTCCGGTGAGAAACCCCTTTCAGCAAAAGAGTGTTACCGGTTCGTTCTGACTGATCCTGCCGTTGATATCTGTATGACAGGTACAAGGAGCCTTGAAATGATGAAGGAGAACCTGGAGACCCTCGACTCGGGTCCCCTGAGCAGAGAGGAGATGGAACGGATCCGCAGGATCGGTGATCATATATACGGGAAGCCCCGATCTTAACAACCAATCATACCCGGCTGACAGGGCTCGCCACCGGTTCCGGTTCAAACAGTTGAATTAAAGGTATGGATAATCTCCCCGTCAAGGGTTTTGTATTTCCTCATCAGGTTGGCAGTAAGGCAGCTGTGTGGTGGTAGTATAAGGATCTTGTCACCTACACGGGTAGTATCAAACAGTTGACCGCTGTTTTCCAGGATTCCGTGCTCCTGGCAAATGCCGGTAAGAAAGCAGCCGGGAGAAAGTTCAACCCACCCGTTCCGGTCCATCCGGACAACCTCGCCAAAAACATTCCTGCCCCCTATATTGACTGTTTGTTTGGAAAAATGTACAGCCCCGCCATGGACGAGCAGTCTTTTCCCTCTGTTATATTTTCCCACAACCGGGCATAACATTGATACCGCGATATTTCCTGTTTCACATGATCCGATGGATCGCTGGGCCAGGTCATAAAAAACAAAATTACCCGGTGTGATCTCATCGATACCACCAAAATCGTTCTGGGTACTGCAATTGGGAGTGTCCCCATAGAGTGCCATAGGAGAGTATGCACGGAATACCGATTTCAGTTCCTTCAGATCTGCAATTGCTTTACCGTGGATTTCCTCTCGTTGCCGGTTGTTAACAGTTTTATATGAATTTCCCGCATGACAATAGAATCCGGAAAATGTCAGAGCCGGGATCCGTTCAGCCTTCCTGATTATATTTTCCAGCTGCGTAATATCATCAGATCTCACTCCTGTTCTGCCGTAACCGGTGTCTATATCGATGTAATAATCCATCTTCCGGTCCGCTCTCCTCAGGAAGGATACGGTTTCCGGATTATCCAGCAGGACAGAGACGGAACACTCTTTCCCGATCTGATCCATTGTTTTCATATCCCCGGGGTGAAAGGGGAAAGCCACAAGGATATCGTTCCAGCCGTTTTTGGCAAAATAGGCTGCCATAGGATAAGAAGAGACAGTGATCTTTGAAACTCCGAAGTCCCTGAACCACCCTGCTATTTCAGCTGACTGGTGGGTCTTGCAATGGGGCCTGAAGGAGACCCGGTGGTCCGCTGCTTTCCGGGCCATCCGTTCAATGTTTCTCAGGCAAATGGTTTTATCCAGCAGGAGCTCTGGCATATTGTGAACGCATTAAAGTTCGTCACTGATATCCTGTCCGGTCAATAGCCCGATCAGGTTCTCTGCAGCCCGCTGTTTCAAAATTATTGCCGAGCTTTCGGAGTACCAGGCAATATGCGGAGTGGACACAACAAGGGGATGGTCCCTCAATTCCTGTTGTGACCTTCCCGGGGGTTCATTTTCATAGACATCCAGGCCTGCGCTGTGAAGCAGCATGTTATTCAGGGCCTCGAGCAGATCCTTTTCCTTTACCACGGGGCCCCGTGAAGTATTTATAAAAATAGGATGGTTCTTCATTATATTAAAGCATGAGGCATTCAGCATATGCCTGGTTTCATCGGTGAGATTGCAGTGAATTGATATAACATGACTTCTTTTTAACAATTGGGGAAGGGTTACTTTAACAGCGCCATATTTCTTCATATAATCTTCTGTCTTATAGGGATCGTAAGCCAGGACCTGCCGGAAAATAGAAGATGCCTTCATTGAAAGATGACTCCCGATCCTGCCAATTCCGATAATGCCCAGTGTTTTATCGTGAAGCTCCATGATTTCCTTACGGGCGGGTTTCCCAAAGGGGGTTCTGAAACTGCCCTTCAGGTCCCTGGCACATGCATAGATGAGGGACAGGGCATGGTCCGATACCGAGTGATTTCCATAACCCTGCACATTGGCAACCCTTATCCCCCTGGCTTTTGCAGCCTCCACATCCACATTATCATAACCAACGCCATAGCGGACGATTGCCCTGAGGGACGGCATTTTATCAAGGGCTTCTTTATTGATAAAAGAACCCCTGACAAGGATTCCTACTGCATCTCTGGCAAATTCAATGCGCTGTTCGGGCAGTGACTGGAGATCGTGATTGATCTTCAATTCGTAACCATGTTCACTAAACAATTTTTTTTCAAAGTCATAGGAGAGATGTCCTCCGTCTATAATGGCGATAGTTTTCATTGGTCTCAAATGTTCAGCTCCGCAAGATACGGTTTCATCTTATTACTTTACTTAATATTCGGAAGTATCGATCATTTATTTAATTTTATTGATGAAGAAATAACGGATAATTATGAAAGCACTTGTACTTGAAGAATACAACAAACTTGTTTATAAAGATTTCACTGATCCCGTTGTGGCCGACGAGGAAGTTCTTGTGAGGGTGGAGGCTGCCGGGATATGCGGGTCGGATGTGCACGGAATGGATGGCAGTTCCGGAAGAAGAATACCACCACTGGTTATGGGGCATGAAGCTTCAGGTGTGATTATTGATATGGGGAACGGTGTGGCCGGATGGAAGGTTGGTGACCGGGTCACATTCGATTCAACTATCTATAAACTGGATGACTGGTATACCAGGCGGGGCGCGTATAACCTGAGTGATGAC
>CAZIAU010000189.1:0-6177 GCA_964536755.1 uncultured Bacteroides sp.
AATCAGGTGTTTACTTTCACCAATAATTCCATAGGGGCTGTTAATTACATGTGGGACTTTGGTGATGGTGTGACTTCTCCTGAAGAGGAACCCACCCATATATACCGTGAGGAGGGAACATTCGATGTTACGCTGTTCGTCTGGACTGAGAATGATTGTGTGGACACTCTTTTTAAGGAATCCATGATCAATGTGGTGGCCGGTGAAGGGGACGCCCAGTTCCCCAATGCATTTGTCTGGACAGGGGCGGAGCAGTCGGACGGATCCTGGACGGAAGAGAGTGTCAATAACAATATTTTCCATCCCCAGGTGATCAATGGTGTTAAATTCAGGATGCAGATCTATTCCCGCTGGGGTGAGTTGATATGGGAAACCAACGAGCTCTATAAGGGTTGGGACGGATACCTGAAAACCGGTGAACTGGCAAGTCCGGGGGTATATGTTTATATTGCATGGGTGACCTATATCAGTGGAGAGGAGAAAGAGTACAAAGGAGATGTAACATTCCTGCATTAAGAGGCCAAATGTTTTCCCGTTTTAATTTGATCAATTTTGAATTCTCAGATAATAATCTGTTATTTGTGAAAGTTGATTAATATCAAATTAAAAAATCAATAGAACTATCTTCCATTGTTTCTGATTATTCTTTTGCTTGTTAGTGTCCTGCTTATTATTGTTTCCACAAGCAGGTTTCGTTTCCATCCATTCCTGGCCCTGCTATTTGTGGCAGTATTCTTCGGATTATTGTCAGGTATGCCGCTGGAGTCAATCGTGGATTCTATAAATGAAGGATTTGGAGGAACCATTGGTCAGATTGGCATCGTGATCCTTGCAGGTGTGATCATTGGCACGTTCCTGGAACAATCGGGAGGTGCCTATGCCATGGCAAATAAAATATTAAAGATCACAGGGAAAAAGCAGGTCCCCCTGACAATGGCTATCATTGGATATTTCGTATCCATACCGGTTTTTGCCGACTCCGGTTTTGTGATTCTTAACCCGCTGAACAAGGCCCTTTCCAAGGAGGCCAAAATATCACTTGCCGGTTCTGCATCTGCCCTGGTTCTCGGTCTATCCACCACTCATGTGCTGGTCCCCCCTACTCCCGGGCCAATTGCTGCTGCAGGGATCCTGGATGCCGACCTGGGCCTGGTGATCATGCTGGGAATCATCACCAGCATACCGGTTCTTATGGTAGGCTGGCTTTATGCCCAAAAAATAGCTTCAAAAGTCTACCTGGATCCCAATCCTGAAATTACACAGGAGGAGATTGAGGAAACTCTCAAAACAGCACCTTCTGCTTTTAAATCATTTGTTCCAATTCTGCTTCCCATACTGCTGATCGTCCTGCGTTCGGTTTCTGATTTTCCCACGTCACCATTCGGGACAGGTGTGGTCAAAGATGTGATCGGTTTCATAGGCAACCCTGTAATTGCCCTGATGATGGGAATATTAATAGCATTCACTCTTCCCCGAAAGCTCGAGAAAGATATGCTCTCCTCCACAGGATGGGTGGGAAAAGCGCTTCAAAATGCTGCTATTATAATCCTTATAACAGGAGCAGGCGGAGCATTTGGTATGGTACTTCGTAATTCGGGGATTGCAGATGTACTTGGCGATTCCCTTTCAGGATTACGGATCGGTATCTTCCTGCCTTTCCTGATTGCCGCTGCCATTAAGAGTGCACAGGGTTCCTCCACTGTGGCCCTGATAACCACAGCATCGCTGATTGCGCCAATGATGGCCTCCCTGGGATTTGAAACGGAGGCGGCCCGTGCACTTATCGTACTTTCCATAGGTGCCGGATCGCTTGTCGTTTCCCATGCCAACGACAGCATGTTCTGGATATTCACACAGATGACCGGGATGACTGTCAATACCGGCTTCCGGATCCAGACAGTAGGAACACTGGTACTGGGAAGTTCTGCTGCACTGATCATCTGGGTGGTCAGTCTGATTATACTTTAGTATCAACATATAATCCTCCCTGACCATGAAAATAAAATTAACAACTATCAATGTTCTTATCCTCGGTGCCTTATTCATGTTTATACAGGCTGCTCCATGCCAGGAAGTTCTTTCTCCTTCAGAATTACTGGGACTCAGGTCCTGTTCCGGTGTTCAGTTGAGCCCGGACGGCAGCGAGGTATTATATTCTGTATCAACTCCGCGCGGTCCCAATGACCAACCCGGGGGGGCAACCACAACATATTTCAGGAAAGAGTTGCCTGATGGGGATCCCGTACCACTGTTCGAAAAAGATGTAAATGGCACTTCTGCCAGATGGAGCCCCGACGGAGACTACATCGGATTTATCTGCAGCGGAGAGGATGAGCCAGGACAGGTGTGGGCCATGCCGGTAAAAGGTGGAAAGAAAATTAAACTTACAAATGCAGAATCGGGAGTTTCAGCATTCCGCTGGGACCCCGGAATGAAGGCTGTCGCTTATCTTTCAGAAACACCCGAAACATTAAGAGAGAAGGAGCTGAAAGAGCGTGGATATGATTTCATATACTACGAGGAAAACCTGAAGGATGTCAACCTGTTTTTAGCCAGGTTTGATAAAAAATGGAACCGGACAGAAGTGAAGCAGCTCACAGAAGGCGTTACCACATGGGATTTTGAATTTAACAGTGATGGTTCCGGAATCGCTGCTTCCATCTCCCCCAGGAACCTGATTGACCAGAGATATATGTTCAGGAAGATTTACCTGATCGATCCCCGGTCCGGAGAGAGAAGGCAGGTGTCACAAAACCAGGGAAAACTTGGCAACTATGCATTCAGCCCCGACGGCAAACATCTGGCATATGCTGCTGCCCTGACCCTTAACGATCACAACGCAAGCCAGGCTTTTGTGGTAGCCCTGGAGAACGGTTCGGTAAAAAACCTGACACCCGGTAGCTTCAGAGGCCATATCAGCTGGGTAGGGTGGAAAGACAATTACAATCTGCTTTATTTTTCAGGAGAGGGCGTTTATCCCAGACTAAGTACCGTACCGGTAACCGGGGGAGACAGAAAAATATTGCTGGATGCCGAAAAATGCGGTATTATTTTCGGAACACCGGAATTCAGCAGTGATTTCAGCAATTTCGTTTTCACCAGTTCAACCCCGGAGGACTATTCCAATCTCTACTACTGGGACGGAAACGATAATAACCTCCTGAAAGTGACCGATCTGAATCCGGTCCTGGAGTCAGTCTCCCTCGGCAAACAGGAGGTGATCCGGTATAAAGCCCGTGACGGGATGGAAATTGAGGGATTGTTGATCCACCCCGTGGGTTACGAAAATGGAAAGAAATATCCTCTGATCGTATATGTGCACGGGGGACCCGAATCACATCATTCCAATGGCTGGCTGAGCAGTTACTCAACACCCGGACAGGTCATGGCCGGCAAGGGATATCTGGTACTCTATCTGAACTATCGGGCCAGCACCGGTTACGGGGTGGAATTTGCCATGGAAGGATTTATGGATCCTGCCGGAAAGGAGTTCGATGATATAGCTGACGGGATTGATTACGTAATAAAGGACAAAGGAGCTGATCCCGGGAGGGTCGGTCTTGCGGGTGGATCCTATGGAGGGTATGCTTCCGGATGGTTTGCCACCTATTATACCAACTATGTGAAAGCTGTATGCATGTTTGTGGGCATCAGCGACAACATCAGCCGGCGGGGAACTACGGATATACCATACGAGGAGCTTTACGTACATTCGGGTAAACCCCTTGAAGAGCAGTGGCAGATAAGTCTTGAGAGAAGTCCGGTATACTGGGCCCACCAGAGTAAAACAGCCACACTGATTTACGGGGGTGCTGCCGATACCAGGGTCCATCCGTCACAGAGTTTTGAATTATACAGGCGGATGAAGATGAATAATCATCCTGCGGTAAGGCTGGTTCAGTACCCGGGTGAGGGTCACGGCAACAGGAAACAGGTGGGACGGATTGATGTTCTGTACCGCCAGATGGAATGGCTCGACTGGTACGTCAGGGATCTCAAACCCCTTGACGGGCCCATGCCACCCCTGGATATCAGTGACCGCTACGGCCTGGACTGGGATCTGTAATACTTACTAAAGCGAGCTTTTGAGTTTCTCAAGCCCCCTGAGATTTCTCTCCAGTACAGGGCGGATGTCCTCCCCTTCGGTATGCCCCAGGATCCCGATAGGACCGGAGTAACCTGACTCTTTGATAAACCTGAGCATCTCCAGTTCCCTGTCGCCCTCTCCCAGTGTGATTATCATGGGGCCTTCCGCCTTCATGCCGTTGATGTTGACAGCAGACAGGTAGGGAAGCATCATTTCGAATAACTCTTCAAAACGGTCCAGTTGATGATGCCCGTGATGAAAATTGTAAACCATCCGTAACTTCTCAGATCCGATAGCCTTTATTATCCCGATCTGGTTTTCCGTTTCACCAAACCAGCCTCCATGGTTGTACAGGGCAACGGTACACCCTATCTCCTCAGCCTCCGCGAGGATCTCCTTCACCGCATCTACAGCCTTTTCATGCTTTTCACTATCGGTAAGACCTTCAAAAAAGTGGTCCGGAAAACTTACCCAAAGCTCTGTCCGGGTTCCCGTTTCTTTCAGGGTATTCAGGATAGACCTGCACATGGGATTCATCAACTCTTCCGTTTGAGGATCCACATAGAGCCAGACGGCACGCAATGAAATGTTATGTTTTTTCAGCGATTGAATTTCCTGTTCAAACGAGGGAACATGCCTCTCCCGGTAGTCGTATGCCAGCATGGAGATCCCCAGCTCCTCCAGCATTGTGGCACGTTCCTCGGGACTTCGTTCCATGGCGTCGAAAGGCACAATGCACCAGGCGATCAGGTTATCCCTGTCAAAAATATCCCTTGCTTCTTTAATATCGTCAGCATAGTATCTTCCCACCTGGCCTATTATGGCCTTTCTCACTTCAAGGGGATCGATGATCCCGTCATGCCTGTAAACCACCCTGCCCCCGGGTGCCACCAGCATGGTATATGGAAGGTTCCCCTGCCACTGCGGATCGATGATATCGAACATTTCGTCCTTCATTTCTGAACCGTATAAATAGTTGGTGAATGCAGCCTCCTTATCCTCCAGGAATTTCATAACCTTTTCTTTCTGGCTTAAATTATCGGTACTGACAGAAACCACCTTTAAACCTCTTCCTTCATACATTCGCTGAATATCCACCAGCTCGGGAAATTCTATAATGCATGGTCCGCACCACGTGGCCCAGACATTAATAAGTTTCAGGGACTCTCCTCTATTCTCCACCACTTCTTTGATCCCGTCCGCGTCAATCTCCTGCAGATCAACCTGCCTGTTGTTCCACTCCTCATCCAGTTTCTTCCTCCAGGCAATTTTTGATTTCCATTTCATGGAGCACCCGAATGCCCTGGTGGTCTCGACGGGCACATCTTTTCCCGACAACAGGGCATCAATGGCATTTCTGGCATCTGTCTGTGAGGGCACCCTGTAGGGATCCTCCGTATCATCAATACGTCCGGTGTACCGGAGTATCCGGTTTTCATCAAAAATAAATACATGCGGAGTTGCCTTAGCCCCGTAGGCATGTGCAACCTCCTGTGTATCTCCGTCATATAGGTACGGAAAGTTAAAATCCCGTTCCTTTGCCCTGATCTTAATCTCCTCAAAAGAGTCACCCAGGTCTGAATAACCAATTTCTTCCAGGCATAAGGCTCCGGGATCGTTGGAGGAGATGGCCACCAGCTTCATCTGTTCGGTTCTGTAATCTGAACTCAGTTTCTTGATCCTCTCCTCATATGCCTGGGCCGTGGGACAATGATTGGCAGTGAAAACAATGGTAAGTACTTTTGCTTCCCTGAAACTCTCCAGGGTATAGGTTTTCCCGTCAATTCCGGTTAACTGAAAATCAGGTGCTTTCTGTCCTATGGCCAGGGTTTTGGGATCCTCGGCTCTGGTCATCTGAACCACGACCAGGAGCATCAATATTACCAGGGTTCGTTTCATAAGTAATTATTATAATGGACGTTTCAACTCTTAATATATATCACTGGTATCCCTGAACTCTATTCAACTGTTTGATCCATCGGCATGCCCAGTTTTTCATAAAGGCCCTTTCGCCCTGCCTTATCCTTGGCCAGTATCTCCTGTGCATTCTGTGCCACTTCAACGGCCACACTCCTGGGAACAACAACTAC
>CAZIAU010000190.1:0-6138 GCA_964536755.1 uncultured Bacteroides sp.
AAGAAACTTATAATTATGAATTATATAGAAAGCTTCATCCAGGTAATACTGAAAGGTCCAGTCCCGTGGCTTGCCCAGTGGATTGATGGTCGGGGTCATTTCCAGTTCCGGGACACCATTTTCAAAAAGCCACCGGGGAGCATTGGGAGCCACCCAGATCATTAAGAAAGTATAAAATCCGTTTTGTTCTGCCAGTTCCAGTTTCGTACCCAGAACCTCCTGAAACCGAAAAACTCCTGGTTCGGGCTCAATATCATTCCACTTCATAATGATGGGTGCTCCCTTGATTAACGGGTGACTCTCCCTTGAAACGGAATTTGTATTCCATCCGGCCCAGCTGTAAACCCCCCAGCAATCGGCGGGAAAATATTTACTCGTAAGTTCATCTTCAGAATTTTGAACGGATCCGGTACAACCCGATATTCCAAGAAAAATGCATACCGTGAGGATTTGAAAGGCATATTGCATAACATGACATTTAATTTGTTGTTTGTCAGGTCTGTTCATATTTTTCGAAAAGGACCAAAACATTTCTTATACCCTAATTGGAACAAATGAAACACCAGTCCCTCTTGGAACTACTCAACCTTTTATAGGTGAATTGTGAAATTAGAAACTCCATGCAACAAATTTACCTGAATCTAACTTTGAGGGTGGTACTCTAATATTCCAAACAGGAAACTGAAACTGTCCAAAATAATTCAAAATGTTGAACCATTTTAACTTAAACATACCATTATGAAACGACTACTACTATTATTATCAATTTCTGTCCTGATAATTCCCTTTTATGCGGGGGCACAGGATACTATTCCTGATCTCATTTTTTCCGAGGCACGTCTTGCAGGACACCCGACTGCCTATATCGAGATCTGTAATATGGCAGACACGGCTATGGAACTGTCTGATTTTGTTTTGAAGGGAGGATTTGGAGTTGCTACAAGCGATCAGTTGTTATATCTGACCGGGGTTGTTCTTGATCCCGGAGAAACCTACGTGATCTCCAATACCTATGAGGAACCCGGCAAATCGTGGGTTGAGTTAAATGCTGTGTCAGATAAGCTCCTTAATCAATGGGAAACAGGAGAACTATTCGATACCGGAGTTCTTAAGGACTCAATTAGTGAAGGGTACGAGCTGATCCGCGATTTCGGCAGCAAATACGGGGTCCAGTTATAGTATAAGTATGATGAGCTGGATTCTGTGGAAATCGATTGTGTCAACTGGAACCTGGATGAGAACGGTGACCATGTGAAGATAGCCGGGGGGGCTGCCATTGCGGGTGTTGTGACTCCGTTGACAAATCATACGATCATCAGGAAAGCAAATATTACTGATGGGAACATGGGCAACTGGGATGCTTCAAGGGGTGTTGATGCCGGTGATTCGGAGTGGCTCCTGGTGGATCATAAAAATGTTTTCAATCTGGATCTGCTTCCTGACCTACCCTACCGGACTGTTGGAAACCATGACAATTATTCATTGGATGTCACTGCATTAAACCCTGGAATAACTGTGGATCTTGATAATGGCACCCTGACGGTATCCTGGGGCATCGTTAAAAAGGATCCTCTGGTGCAGGAGCTCACCTGGGGAGATGGAATGGCCTGGTGGTACGTGGAAAAACCGGTCTTCGAAGATTCGGTGCATACCATTGTTCAGACCGGTGATGTGCTGATCGTCAAAGTACTTGGAAACCAGATAACAGAGAAAGAACTTGTTATCACGGTTCTTGATCCCACCGATGATATGAACCAGGTATTTCCCAAACGGAATCTTCGTATTCCTGACCCGGAAACTGATCTTCCCGGAACGGTTTCCACATGGGGGAATGCCAGGTATTATGTAACCCGGGATATATGCCGGAAATAGACACGATCGGTTCTGTGGGATTTACCACCAGGGTTGATACCCTTTATAAATACCTGGAGTGGGCCCCTGAAGCCAGTGTTGAAATCACATGGGTGGACGGCAATGAAAGGATTGACCTGATGAATGGAGATAAGCTTGTGGTCACTGCCAAGAGCGGAGCCAAGAAGGAGTATTTTATCGATATCCTGGACTATGCTCCCGGTGAGGAAGCCTCTCTGACAGCCATTACCTGGCCCGACATAACCCAGGATGATCTGAATTTTGATTATACCTGGCAGGGGGATACTATTCCCGATTTCTCAGGCGCAAAATACCAGTATAATATAACGCTCAGATACGAAAGTACTAACATCCCGGCACTGAAAGCTTATGCGTCGGATGTGAATGCTACCATAGATGTTAAGTCAGCCATTTCCTTAAGTGGGGGATTTGAAGAAAGAACCACCGTAATAACGGTTACTTCAGAATCGGGACTTGAAGAGAGTGAGTATACAGTTACCTTCAAGCTGGAAGAATCACCAGCCAACAAACAAGTATTTAATGGTGAACCCTTCTTTACCGAGTACCATACCAAGTTCTCTACAACGGCCGAGTGGCTGGAGATTTGTAATCCCAGGAATGTACCGCTTGATTTGAGTAATTACCTGATTGCAAGAGGTCTGGGACGCCCGGCCGATGTATTTGAAGCAGATCTGCCTTTTTCAAACAGGTACCAGTTATATGTGCCAGGTTTCAGGTTTACCGATGATACCACCGAGTGGGAAACAACGAAGAATAAGTTCCTGGTGCATGATCCGGAGGTGGATCCAACTCTTGAGCCCAACGGGGATGTATTTGTCATCTCAGGCAGAAACGTGCAGAACATCCTGGACAAGTTTCCCCAGATCACGACTGACTGGTGGGATATTTCATTCACATCTGACAGGGAGAATGAGTGGGGCATTACATTTGAAACCAATGCAGGCCTTACCACCAATGCCAAGGATATGGTTTACTACCTTTTCCAAATTGATAATGATACAATCCTCGAGGGTAAAAAGGCGTTGGGTGATATCTCGGATCTGACTCTGGTAGATGCACTGGGATATGCTGATGGAACATAGTTTGGTAACATTGGAGGATACGATTGGACCGGTGATATAGGACACAAGCTGATCCGAAAGCCTGGTGTTTGGCATGGTAATCCTGACTATGCAGCATCTGGCGGAACTACGCCGGAGAATTCGGAATGGACCTGGGCTAATCAGAAAGTGGAAGGACTTGACTGGAGTGAACATATCTCCAACATTGGATCCCATATCCTGGATCCGGTTACTGCCTACATATCCACTGTAAGTTCTTTGGTATATCTTGTTGATGCGGGTTATAAGGGTGATCTGGGTATTGATGGGATAAGTAACGGGGAAACTGTTGACCTCTTCTTTGATAACCTGATTGTTCCGGATTCGGGACAGGCGCTCAAGGTACTTAGTGGAGTGGATGGGACTGAGAAGGATCCTGCAACAGCAGTAGCTGAGGGTGACAGCCTGGTGGTTACCTCTGTGGATGGTAAATCGGTTACCAGGTAACTGTTGTCGGTGGCTGCACTGAATAACAATCCCAACCTGCTGGCCAAGGCTGGCACCGGACTAACCGTTGCTGATGGAAAGGTTTCCGGATTCGATCCGGGAGCCACCCTGGAGTCAGTCTTTGGAAATGTGGAAGCAGAATCGGATCTGTCCCTGATTAATATTGTAGATGAAACCGGAGCACTTGTTCCTTTGAAGTTATTGAACTCTGAGGGAGATTATGTACCGGTACTTGCCAGTGAAGCCATCTGGATCGATACCAGTTATCCCTTGGTGCCCTGGCCTCCGATGCATACGTAATTTCCAGTTTATATGCGGTGGATCAGGAAAACATGGCCATCGCTGGTGTGCCTGCGGGAACGGCCGTATCCGCATTCTTTGCTAATATTGAAGTCGTACCCGGTGCTACTGCTACCCTGTTTGACAGGGCCGGATATAATCGTGATCTGGGAATTGTGGCCTTTGACGATGTCCTGGAAGTTGTTTCGGAGGACCTTTCTAAGACTGTGGTCTATGACCTGAACTTCAGTAAAGAGGGGATCAACAGCGCTCCGTTGGTCAGCGTCTCATCCACTGATATCACTGTTAATGTCGGAGTTTCCGTCAGTTTGACTGCCACTGCAACCGATGACGGATTGCCGAATCCTCCGGGGGCACTGACCTATCTCTGGTCAGTATCAAGCGGAGAAGCCGCCAATGTAACTATCGCCAGTGTGGATCAGGCTACTACCGATGTGACATTCAGCACTGCAGGATCATATATCCTTCAGGTAGCAGCATCGGACGGTGAGTTGGAAGTAGTTGCCACAGTCAATGTTACTGTGAATACGGTTGGAGTAGATAAGGAGCCGGTTTCCGAGTTCAGGATGTACCCTAATCCGGCCACCGACATGCTTATGCTGGAGATGGTGAGCAGGAGTGCAGGCGAGTCAACTGTGAAGATATACAACCTCACTGGTAAGGCTGTATTAAACAGAATGACTTCGGATAGAAAGATGGTGATAGATGTGAATCAGTTTGATCCGGGGATCTATTTCGTTATCGTAGAGTCCGGTTCGGATATTACCACACGAAAATTATCAATAATTGCGCAGTAGTAGTTTTTCATAAGTAGTAGTTAGTTTTTAGAAAGGGGCTAATTCAATCGGATCAGCCTCTTTCTTTTTCCGGCTCATTTTCCGGCTCTGTTTGCGGTCGTCGGCTGCGATCTGCCGAAATAGCGCCTTCGAAGCCATTCTTTGAAGATGGGATCGATAAAAACGGGATAGTCATTTTCACGATTTCAAGAAGTCGCACACCCTGTTACTATTTCTTAGTTTGGTGAGTTTTTATTTATCAGCCCCTGTATTGCAGATTTCCTATATTGTTAGTTATAAGGCGAATAAAGTGCTATGACCAGAGTGTTTAATAAGCGGGTGACTTTCCTGAGTGACTTCTTCGGTGTTCCAACCTGCCCAGGAATATACACCCCAACAGTCGTTTGGGAAATACATGCTGGAATTACTGGAGAGTTTTTTATGCTCCAGTGCATTGCATCCAACCAATTCAGTCAGAAGCCAAAAAAAATACTAGTGCGATTGTCATTTCTGGGTTTATATTATAATCTGTGTTCACATCGCTATTGCGCATTGTGGGAATATGCTTGATTTTGCAAAACATTTTTTGCACCCTATTTGGAACAAAACAATGACAACAGTTTTATATTTGTTTTTAAGTTTGTGATTGTAGAATGACCTGTTCTCATTGCACAACAAGAATATTAAAACAAAAACAACAACAGGTATTGTTTTGTTTCAAACAGGAAGCAGGGTACGTTCAAAAAGGCAGCTCTCTTCAACACTTCTCTAATTCAAATTAATATTGGTTTTGATGATTTATAAATTAAAATAGAATCGATTAATTTAAAAAGTTACAATTATGAAAAAACTACTAACTACATCTCTAAGTGTGATTCTACTATCCTCAATTTGGCTGTATGCGCAGGATACAATACCAGACCTGATTTTTTCAGAAGCACGATTAGATGGGCATCAAACCGTATATGTTGAATTATACAATGCTGGCGATACTGCATTGGATCTTTCCAGTTTTCTATTACAAGAACCACAGGGAAGCAACTTCATCATGTATTTTGAGGATGGCGCGATACTTGCTGCCGGTGCAACCTATGTTATTGCCAATACCTATGAAGACCCAGCAAATGGTTGGCCTGAAATCCAGGAGAAAGCAGATTATTTATTATACCAACTTGAAGGTGGAACTTATTTCGAAAGCGGTACAGTAACAGACTCCGTCTCGCCTGAATATCAGGTTTTACGGGCTTTTGGTGGTAAGTATGGACTAGTTCTCTGGTACAAACAAAGCGATGTTGATTCAATGATCATTGATTGCGTCAACTGGAATAAGGATGAGTTTGGAGAAACCTATAAAGAGTATGGTGGCAAACCTATTGCAGGTTTTATAGAGCCAATTATATCAAATACAATAATAAGGAAGAACTATATAAATCAGGGTAACCTTGGTGACTGGGATGCTTCACGGGGAACTGATTTTGCTGATAGTGAATGGCTACTTGCACCGCATACATCACCTCCGGATTTAGCATTCACTACTGTTGGAAATCATGGTGTGTATCCAATCGATGTGACATCTAATCATTCTGATGTTACTGTTGATCTTGTAAATGGTACAATCACGG
>CAZIAU010000191.1:0-6120 GCA_964536755.1 uncultured Bacteroides sp.
ATCGTGTTCCCTTTATACCCTTCCAGCTGTGATGCCGCCACCAGGGACCTTTTTGCCAGGTTGAATTCATTTTCTGCAGTTTGTATATCTGCTTCAGTCCGGAACCCTTCATTATTCTCTATCTGGATCATGCTGTTGGATGCACTCACCAGGTCAATGGCGCTTGAGACTACTTTAAATTCGGTAACACTCAGAAAAGTTACGGCACAGATTCCAAGTGATATGATATAACCAAATGAACCAATAAACAGCAATACACGCCTGCCAAGTTTGTCTATGAGCCAGAGCCCGATCATTGTAAACACCAGGTTGGTTATACCCAGGCTTATGGATGCGGCCAGAGGATTGCTGATCCCTGCCAGGTTAAGTATTCGCGGAGCAAAATAGAGGATCACATTTATACCCGACAACTGGTTGAAAAATGCTATCAGAATGGCAAGCATAATGGGTAAGCGGAGCCGCTTTGACCAGAATCGCGATTTTTTTTCACGTTGTCCCACCGAACCCTCCACATCTAACACCAGGTTCCCGATCTCACTTTCCGACATATCCGGGTTGATCTTCCGGAACACATCTGCACCCTTCTCACGGTTGCCCGCATGCACGATAAGCCATCGCGGACTCTCCGGGAGCATAAAGGCCAATATAAAATAAGCAAAGGCAGGAAATGCCTCCACACCCAGCATCCATCGCCAGGCAACCATATCAGGCAATGTTCTACCTATCAGGTAATTGGAAAAGAAAGCCAGCAGAACCCCGATCACAATATTGAACTGGAACATACCTGCCAGCTTACCCCTGTCCTTTGCCGGTGCTATTTCAGAAATGAACATGGGTGCAGCTATGGTCGATATTCCTACCCCGAGCCCTCCGATGAACCTGGCCACCATAAAAATGTAGACCCCGTTTGCCAGGGCAGACCCGATAGCCGAAACCAGGTAGAGCAATCCTACGCTGATCAGTGTTTTTTTCCGTCCATAACGGGAAGCGGGATATCCGCCCAGCATAGCTCCGATAACAGTTCCCCAGAGAGCTGCACTCAGGGCCCAGCCATGCATGGCCCCACTAAGATACCACAGCTCCTGTATCTGTTTTTCGGCACCTGAAATTACTACCGTATCGAATCCAAAGAGGAACCCGGACAGGGCAGATGTTAATGCCCAGAAAATCAAACGTGATCTTTTCATAAGACTGCCCTAATCCAGCTCCAGTATCTTTATATTCTTGAAGCTAACTTCACTTCCGTGTTCCTGTAAAAGTACATATCCGCTTACTGCTTCCCCAAAAGCCGGCAATTTGGCATATTTGCTATAGGCCACCAGGGCTTTCCACATCTGGGTACCGCGTTCATATTCAACAATCTTCACCCCATTCAGGTAGTGAGAAACTCTGCTTCCATTCACTTCGATCCGGGCGCGGTTCCATTGCCCCACCCCGTTAAAACGGGTCTTTCTTTGATCCTGCCCGAAAAACATTGCATCCGCTTCAATCAGGTCATACAGCGATCCCAGGGTACGGTTTCCTGAGACACCTTTCCTGGCATCGGCATTCTCCTTGTCATCAAGGATCTGGTACTCACAGCCGATAGATGAACGTTCCCCTGTATCCGGGTCGGGATCCACAAAATACTTGATCCCGCTGTTTGCCCCATTGGTAATCTTAAAATCTACTTCGAAAATGAAGTCCTTGTACTTTTTGATGGTTACAATATCCCCTCCTCTTTCCGATCCTTCATGACCACTTTCTTCTACAGTCAGCACCCCGTTTTCAATTTTCCACCCCTGCTCCGGAAATTTATCAAGCCCGGCACCTCTCCATCCTTCGGTTGACTCACCGTCCCAAAGAAGCTTCCAGCCCTGTTCCTTCTGAACCTCGGTGAGCTTATTGTCAAGGTAACTTACTTCAGGTGCTGAAGCAAGATTCATATACTTTTCAGGTTCATTGGTGAGTATCCTGATATTTTTCCACCTGACCTCCTTCCCTGCATCCTCTTCCCTGTTTCCTATACCGTGGACCTGCAGCGCAATGATCCCTTCCTTCCGTCCATCATCCACCAGGTTGGCAAAATTCACACCGTTGATGTAGGTCCTGATCTTATTTCCCACTGCTTCCACCCTGACCTGATTCCATTCCCCCCTCTTGTTGGAGCTGGTCACGGAGGGATTATAAGACATGGGGTAAAGCCATCCCCTGTCCGCCTCTTCATAGATCCCTCCGGCCCAGGGCCTGTCATCATGGTCGTCACATTCCACCTGGTAGCCATTCACCCTGGCTGTTCCGTCTGGTTTGTTGGCAACGCTCCTGAATTGCACGCCCGAGTTGAGTCCCCTGTCCATCTTCATTTCGTACTCAAGGATAAAATCGCCGTAAACCTTTTTCGTGGCCATAAAGGAGTTGGGTGTCCCCGTTTTTGAAACACCAATGACCTCCCCGTTCTCGACCCGGTATTCCGCTTTTCCGTCCAGCTGCTCCCAGCCTTTGAGATTCTTTCCGTTAAAGAGTTCCACCCACTCCTGGGCATTTAATGCCGTCACAGCAAGAACTGCCACCAGCAGCAAAGCGCCTGATTTTTTCATAAGTCCAAATATTTAGTTATACAATGACCTAACTCCCTAACCCTATGCACTTATTTATTCCGCCGTCAGCATCGGATTAGTATAATATATCTTTTGATCGAATTCAAAATCATACAGAGTAATCTCCCTCAGCCGGTAATAGGATTCCCAGTAATTCTCGATGGAACGGATATAATCCCGTTTGGCTCTTTCCCGTTCGGCCAATGAGATATTCAGGTCGGTGATGCTGATCTCCCCGTTCTGGAACTTCTTAAGGGCTATGAGATATCCCGCTTCAGCCACCTTATCAGCAGCCTCGGCTGTTTCGATCTGCGACTTGATCAGGTTGAATTGTTCCACCTGCACAACCACACCACGTTCGAAATCCTGCCGGTCCTGCTCCACATCGTAGACAACCAGTTCTCTTTGTGATTCGGCCAGCTTAATCTGCGATTCTGACCTGCCCCAGTCAAGGATAGGAACACTCAGACCAAGTCTGACATTCTGTTGCTGTTCTGCATTTTCATAAACTCCGCCTAATACATCCGCACTGTTGGATAATCCGTAACTCATATTGAGAGTTGCCTGAACCCCAGCATTTCGCTTTGCGGAGGTCAGATCCCTGTCCGCCTGGATCAATCTCCTTTTAAACTGGGGGGTTTCCTTGCGGTTCTCAAGCGACTCCGAAAGGGCTTTGTCAGGATCCACCTTCCAGAGGAACATATCCAGAGGGATGATCAGTTCTATAAACCGATTCTGGTCCATTCCTATATATTTCTTGAGTTCATAATCGGCGTTTTTCAAATTAATCCTGGCATCATTCAGGTCCTTCTGGGCATTAAAAACCGAAAGTTGAATCCTTGAAAAATCATTCTCAGAAATATTACCAAGTCCCTGTCTCACCTTAGCTATCTTGAGATTATCCCGGCTGTTTTTAAGGTTGGTTTCAGCCAGTGAGAAATTGGTCTGGATCCTTAAATAGTTAAAAAAAAGAGATGTGGCATTGTATGAGATATCTTCAATGGATTCAATGAACCTCTTCTGAGCCTCCTCGTAGATCAGCGGTTCGGTCATCCGGGACCATTTCATCCAGTTATAGGCAAACAGGGGCTGGGTAATCCCGACGCTCACAGGATTGCCCGAAAATCCAACTGTTTCATTGTTGAAGTCCTGCAGACGAAATATCTCAGAAGCAACATACACAGAAGCTCCCAACAGTGGAACCGGCTGGCTGATGGCAATACGGGCAGAAGTTTCCAGCTGGGTTACCTTGTTGAATACAATACTTCCGTCAGGCTGAACAATAGGCTTGGTCTGGTTTTCAAAATCGGGCAGATCGCCTGACAGAGTAAGTTGAGGCCTGAACCTGGTCTGATGATTTTTCCAGCGCCAGTAATAGTTCACATCCCTGTTTTGAATATATTTGACCGATGAGGATTGAGATATGGCCAGGTCAACCACATTCCGCAGGCTCAGTGATACCTTAATGGTATCCTGGCCCAGAAGGCAGGCTGGTATTAGCAGGAATGTAAAAATGATTTTTTTCAACATACTTAAGATCACTTCTGTAATTCCATCGGACTCAGGTCATCAATGGAAGATATATCAGAAATCACTACCCGGTCTCCTTCTTCAAGACCCTCCACCACCTCAACATACTCCTCTGTTTTAAGTCCGGTCCGGATTTCACGCAATGCGGCCCGCCCGGATGAAATAACATATACCTGGTGGTCACGGCCCCTGCCTATGGCAGGACCATTAGAGATACGCAGCACACTATCCCGCTCAGCACTGACAATATCCAGGGCCACGTTCAGATTGGGTCTCAGCTTAAAGTGATTGCTCTGGTGGAGATTGACATCAAATTCTATATTACGGTCACGAATGACAGGGCTGACGGTTCCGACCACTCCTGACAATCTCTGGTTATCGATTCTGACATATACCTTCGTTCCGGTCTTGATCTGTTCCGAAAAGTCATCATCCGCCTTACCTTTTATCTTGAAATTGGTCAGATCCGACATCTCAATAAGCAGCCGGTCAGAATTTACTTTTTCACCAACTTTGCCCATTATTGAAAGGATGATCCCTGCCGACGGGGCCCTGATAATCATCTTACTGAGAGCTTCTTCCCTTGCTGCAAGTACCTTTTCCTGCATATCAATCTGAAGTCTCAGTCCCTCCTCATCAGCCTCCAGTTGCTGTAGTTTTATGGAATTCTTCTCTTTCACCATGACCAGGTCCTTTTCGGCCAGTTCCAGTTCCTGCCTGGTTTTTTCATACTTCGCCGGAGATATTCCTCCCACATCCAGCAATTGTTCCTGGTCGGCAAGATCCGACTTAAGTGATGCTATCCTCAGGTTCTTTACCTGCACATTATAATCCAGGTCCACTTTAGTGCTCCTTGCGTTCAGTCTGTTCTTCCTGATGGAATTTTGCTTTACGGCCAGCTGATCCTGAATGCTCTCGATCTCGGCCTGTATGGGGGAAGGATCGAGAATTATGATGGGTTCGCCCATATCCACATGGCTTCCAACCTCCTTCAGAATCTGCTTGATGATGCTTGAAGCCGGACTCAGGATTATTACTTCGCTTTGAGGTACCACAACCCCTTCACCGGGAAATGATCTTATAACATCCCCAATTTCTGCCTCGGAAATCTGAATATCCTGGTTTTGAGAAGAATCGGATCTAAAAGGGAAAAATACTACCACAATAATTGCTGCCATCAACATCAGGGGTATCCCTATATAAATCCCGTTACGAATTCGCGACATTCCGGTAACTTTATCAATTGTTACTCAAATAACGACGCAAGTTATAAAACATATGGAGACTTATTGCCGAAAGTTTTCAAAAACTAACCCCGAAATGTTGACCTTCCGCTGAACCTTCTGAAATAGACCGGTGAACTGATCACTATTAAGGCTGAACCAAGGTACAGAATCCACATGGGTAATTCCAGTGGGATGCCCAGGTGGGTTGTGATACCCATGATCTTCGAAAGGCCCCCGGGAAGAACAAGCAGGTCATCGTTCAGCGCAGTCAGGCTCCGTTCAAGTCCGAAAATTTTAAGGGCCAGGCCGGCAATGACCAGCTGGATTCCCAGAACATTGCAGACCATGCCGGCTGCAGCCAGCCTGTTCCTGCCACTCCATTTGCCAACCAGCACGGCATACACCTGGAACTTTCTGAACAACACCATGATGAAAAGGGAAAAGAAGAGAACTTTGAAGAGGTCAGATACCCACATCTGGTACCAGAAATAAGAAGGTCCCCTGACAGCCACCACAAGAAGAATGATTGAGACGGTCAGCAACTTCGGTCCCATAAGTGTAACCAGAGTTTTATTAAAACTTCCGGCAGGGCTTGCCCAAAAAGCTAGTATCAATGCATAGACCAGTCCAAGTCCCCCTATGCAAAGGGGAAACAGCCAGGAAGTAAATGCTGAAAATACCACCAGGGTCATCACGTAAAGGAGGAGCTGTAAAATAGCCACCATCCCAGTGCCGTGGTAAAGGTACAGCGTACTTACCCGGTATGGTCTGAAAATTGAATCAAAATA
>CAZIAU010000192.1:0-6076 GCA_964536755.1 uncultured Bacteroides sp.
ATACTAAACCCAGGCGATTTGGAAAGGAGGTGGTCCATGGCTAAAAAAGAATCCACATTTATGAGCATGGTTATGACCCTTCTGGTAGTGACCCTGGTAGCGGCCGGTTTGCTTGGTACTGTTTATGCACTGACCAAGGAACCCATACGCCTGGCGGAGCTGAAGAAAAAGAATGAAGCCATTGAGGTGGTGGTTCCCGGATTTGACAATGAACCCTCAACGGAGGTCAGAAAGCTCTTTTTTGATGGGGATACCATCTATTTTTATTCAGCCCGCAGGGGGGGGGAACTCCTTGGCACTGCCGTTGAAACATTTACCAAAAAAGGATTCAGCGGAGAATTTAAACTGATGGTAGGCTTCAAACCGGATGGTACCATTATAGATATTGCCGTTATTAAGCACTCCGAAACTCCGGGTCTTGGCAATAAGATGGAAAAGGGCAAGTCCGATTTTAGTTTGCAGTTTATGGGTAAGAACCCCGATAACTTCAAACTTGCTGTTAAGAAGGACAGGGGGGATGTGGATGCTATTACCGCCTCCACAATTACGTCCAGGGCATACTGTGATGCCGTTCAACGTGCCTTCAACGCGTTTAAAGAATTAGAAAAAACCCAATCTAACAATTAGGTCTATGGATCAATGGAAGAATTTTAGTAAGGGATTGCTCAGGGAAAACGCGGTCTTTGCTTTATTCCTGGGAATGTGTCCCACCCTGGCCGTAACCACCTCGGCAATTAATGGCATGGCTATGGGCCTGGCAACCACCTTTGTCCTTGTAATGTCTAACCTGGTGGTTTCACTTGTTAAGAACCAGATCCCGGATAAAGTGCGAATCCCCTCCTTCATTGTGATCATAGCCACATTTGTGACCGTAGTAGAACTGGTTATGAAGGGATATGTACCTGTGCTTTTTGATGCGCTGGGTCTTTTTATCCCGCTGATCGTTGTGAATTGCATAGTACTCGGCCGGGCTGAGGCCTATGCATCCAAGAACAGCGTCTGGTCATCCGTGGTTGATGCTATGGGAATGGGGCTTGGGTTTACTCTGGCTCTGACGATCCTGGGAGCGGTCAGGGAGATCCTCGGGAGTGGTGCATTTTTCGGCTTGAAGCTGATCAACAGTGATGCCATGCTCCTCTTCATCCTGCCCCCGGGGGCCTTTATTGCTCTTGGATACCTGATCGTCCTGGCTAATATGATAAAAGAAAAGACTACCTGATCATGGAATATCTATTGATTATCATAGCTGCTGTATTCGTCAGCAATATCGTTTTAAACCAGTTCCTTGGCATATGTCCTTTTATCGGGGTAAGCAGCAAAGTGGAAACCGCCATCGGGATGACCGGTGCAGTGACCTTCGTTATGGTCATTGCTACCCTGGTTACTTACATCATTTATAATTCGGTACTGGTTCCGATGGATCTTGCCTATATGCGGACCATCACCTTTATACTGGTCATCGCTTCCCTGGTCCAGCTGGTGGAGATCATTCTGAAGAAGATAAGTCCACCGCTCTACCAGGCCCTGGGAATTTTCCTTCCCCTGATAACCACCAACTGTGCGGTACTGGGCGTGGCAATACTTGCCGTTCAGAAGGATTTCAGCCTGTTGGGAAGCACCGTATTTGCTATCGGGAACGCACTTGGTTTCGGCCTGGCCCTGATTACCTTTTCGGGGATCCGGGAACAACTTGATCTGCTCAATGTACCTTCCAGGATGAAAGGTGTTCCCATCGCCTTTATTGTTGCGGGATTGATGGCCCTGGCATTTATGGGATTCGCAGGAATTGTGTAAAACACAATTAGTGCACTGTGCAGAGTGCAGAGTGCGAAGTGCATAGTAATAAGATTTCATGTCTCACCAGATAATAGATAAGACTTTGGTATTTGTTAAGGAAACCCTGGCTGATGCAGAAGGGGGGCATGACTGGTACCATACTGAAAGGGTGTGGAACATGGCCGGGCATTTAAGGGAAGAAGAGGGAAAAGGGGACCTGTTGATCATTGAACTTGCAGCACTGTTGCATGAGATTTCAGATGCTAAATTTAACGAGGGAGACGATGAAATCGGGAGTCAGCTTGCCTATAATTTCCTGCTAAAGAATGGAATTGATCAGGAACGATCCGGGCACATCCGGTCCATAATCAGGCATCTCTCATTTAAAGGCGGATTCCCGCAGGATCAGATAAACAGCATCGAATTCCAGATCGTACAGGATGCTGACCGCCTCGATGCCATTGGAGCCATCGGCATTGCCAGGGCTTTTAATTACGGGGGGTACAGGAACAGGCCCATATACGATCCGGCTATTCCACTCCGGGAATATGAGGACTCAGAAGCCTACCACAGATCTGAAGCACCCACCATCAACCACTTTTACGAAAAACTTCTCAGGTTGAAAGATCTGATGAATACCCGTCCCGGAAAAAAGATTGCCGTCCAAAGACACCAATTTATGCTGGAGTTCCTTGAACAATTCTATATCGAAACCAGCCCTGAGAATTTTAAAAGAGGAAATTCAGGTTAATATAGAGTCCGGAATCCCCATCCTCCCTCCTGGCGGCAAATCCATAATCAACCGTGATAATAAAGTTCTGGTTCAGGGCAAGATGGAATCCACCTCCAAATCCCAGGTGGGGCACCTCCTTGGCATTCAGGTCCAGAACCTCATTTACATTCTTCACAGGCAGATAGCCGGGCCAGTCGGCCTGGTCCGGTATACCATCGGTATTAATCTTGCGCTTCTGGGTCACCATCCCGGCATCGAGGAAAGCAGAGAGGGCGATGTAAACATTCTGGTTCAGGACATTTGTCCGCAGTATCTTTCCACGCAATTCCACGTTCCCGTATGCAAATCCATCCCCGACGATCCGGTTCCGGTTAACACCGCGAACAGTTTTCCCCCCTCCGACCCCATCTGTGGTTAGCTTGGGTGCAGTATTGTATAGGTATGGTAACATGTAAAAGGGCATATCACCGGTAAGCTTTCCCTGGTAGGATAGTCTGTACGCCAGGTTCATCCACTGCGGGATCAGTGTAAAGTACTGGCGGTGGGTAAAGACAATCCTGGTATAACTGAAGTTGGTAGTGCTCAGGAATGCAGGTGCATAATGAAACTGCATTTCAGTCCAGATCCCCCTGAATGGATTGGGCTCATTGTCCCGTGTATCATATACCAGTCCGGCTTTCAGCAGGGTATGCCCGCCACCCCTGGCCTCCTCTTCAGTGATCAGTCCCCAGTTCACATAATCCCCGTAAAGGGAGTTGTGCGAAAGCAGGTCATCTTCCTTGCCTTCATTTAATCCGTCAATATCCACCGAATCAATGGTGTTGCCGTAGTAGGCGACACCTCCGAGCCAGCGCAGTTTCTGTCCCAGGATCTCTCCCTGGAAGTCAGCTTTTACCCTGAAAAGTTGCCTGGAATGCCTGTAATAGAGCCTGTTGGCATTACCATCCGGATCCCTGGAGGTCTCTTCAATGTTCAGGTCATACTTCGCCTGGTACCCGTTGAATCCGTAAAAATCCAGTGCTTTCTCCGTAAGGTAACTGGCCTCGAAAAAGGATCTGATGCCAGGGATCAGTTTATCCGAATCATAGGTGATCTGGTTAATTCCATTACCCTTTGTCGTACGGGACCACTCCATGTAGACCGAGTGGTCATACATGGGGTAACGGGAACCGTCACCATACCAGTAAAGGTTGACCAGGGCCCCGTATTTGAATCCCACATCGGCGTCATAGGCCACTACCGGAACTCCGCCCAGTGAAAAACCGGATTTGATTTTCTCGTCCTTGGAGGTCGAATCAGGCTGAGGCTCCTGTGATGGAAGGATCTGTGAAATAAAAAGAGCAAGACAGATGGAGAGCAGTCGTGATTTCATAGATCAGAAATTAAGGCAGCGTAATTTATGAATTATTTCTTTTTAACCAACAGTAAAAAATGGTGAGAAATATGTACATTTAGTATTTTAAGCCATTCAGAATCAACAACAGATGAAGATAATCCGTCCTTTTCTCTACCTGCTGCTTGTTCTTGCCGGAGCCTTTATCATCTTTCTGATTTTTGCCACGGCAGATGATTACAGGCCTCCCCTCGTTGAACTTCAGTATGATAATGATCAGGCAGATACCCTCCCGGATTCGGCCAGTCTCAACCTTCTTATCTGGAATATCGGTTATTGCGGTCTGGATGCTTCCATGGATTTTTTCTATGACGGGGGAGACCAGATGAGACCTTCGAAGGAAGGTGTGGTCGCTAACATAAACGGAGTCGTGAAAACTCTTTCCCCCCAGCTGACTGCCGACTTTCTCCTGCTCCAGGAGGTGGACCGGGATTCCAAACGCAGCTACCATTTAAATGAGTATGAGATCATTGAAGCACATTTCCATGATTTCAACGCTCAGTTTGGAATGAACTACCGTGTCTCCTTTGTCCCCATTCCGTTGAAAAACCCCATGGGAAGTGTGGAGTCGGGTTTAATGACTCTTTCCCGTTTTAATCCCTCGACCGTAACCCGCCACAGTTTCCCGGGTAATTACTCATGGCCGGTGAAGTTGTTCATGCTGGACAGATGTTTCATGGTAAACCGTTATCCTGTTTCAGACGGGAATGAACTGCTCATTATCAATACCCACAACTCTGCTTATGACGATGGTTCCCTGAGGAGAGAGCAGATGGCCTTTCTGAAAGAATTCCTTCTGGAGGAGTATGCAAAGGGAAACTATGTATTAGTCGGAGGAGACTGGAACCAGACACCCTATGGCTTCGAACCATCTTTCCCGACACAACAGTTTGATACACTTAACCTTACATATATAGAGAAGGACTACCCTGCATCTGACTGGTTCTGGGCTTTTGATCCCACACTTCCAACAAACAGGAGGGTTACCTTCCCCTATGATCGTTCCAGCTCTCTGACCACGGTTATCGACTGCTACCTGCTGTCTCCCAACATAGAGATGGAAAAGGTTAAAACCCTGGATGTTGACTTCCGGTTCAGTGATCATCAGCCTGTTCTTCTCAAAGCCAGGCTAACGGGACTGTAATATTGAATTTTTAATACTTAATTTCTACCGGTATATTTCATTGTTATGAAGAGTATAAAACTTGCAGTAACCATCGTGTTTACCATAATAATCCTTGCCCTGGCCGCAGGGATCATCTATCTGAATAGTCTGAAGACCCGGGCCGTTCCTGACTACAATGCTGAAGTTGACCTGGAAAATCTTTCCGCGCCTGTCACCGTGTACAGGGATTCTTTCGGGATTCCTCACATCTATGCTGAAAATGAAGCTGATCTTTACCGGACCACAGGCTATGTAATGGCCCAGGACCGCCTGTGGCAGATGGACCTGATGAGGAGAATTACCACTGGCAGGCTGTCTGAAGTGCTCGATCCCGGACTTGTTGACGCTGACCAGCTTTTCCGTGCACTCGATTTTCCGAAAAAATCAGCCCTGGTGCTTTCCAGGACAGATCCGGAAATAATTGCTGCCCTGGAGGCATTTACCGACGGGATCAACCAGTTTATTGAGCAGAACCAAAAAGATCTTTCCTTTGAATTTGCCCTGCTCGGATATAAGCCCGATCCATGGGAACTCAGTCACACTGTCAATTTAATCGGGTACATGTCGTGGGACCTGAACTCCGGATGGGAGACCGAAATCGCATTGTATAAGATGCAACAGGTACTGGAAGACACACTTTTCAGGGAACTGCTTCCCGATCTGAGTTACCATAATACACCTGTCTTCCCCGAATTCATGACCTCGAGGAAGGACCTCGAATTGCATTCGTTATTGGATGATGCTATAGGGACCGTCAGGGAGCTGGGTCTGCAGGTTTTTGAGGCTTCCAACAACTGGGCCATTTCAGGAGCCAGGAGTGAAACAGGTATGCCCCTGATGTCCAACGATATGCATCTCGGACTAATGGCCCCCGGGATCTGGTACCAGATGCACCAGGTGATCGAAGGAAAGCTCAATGTTACCGGGGTTGCCCTGCCCGGTGCACCATTCATAATTGCCGGTCATAATGAGGATATTGCGTGGGGTATGACCAATGTGGCGGTGGATG
>CAZIAU010000193.1:0-6075 GCA_964536755.1 uncultured Bacteroides sp.
TGACCTTAGGGAAACCCTTACAGGGTTGATCCCCAATGCTACATTCATGCCGGTCTCCAACCGTCCGGGCGCAGAAAAAACAAGCATGCGGATCAGGGGATTCAGCTACCTGGTCCTTATTGACGGTGTGCCCAGGCCAATAGATGAAATAACGTCCTTTGAGGTAGAATCAGTCAATGTTCTGAGGGGAATATCTTCAACAGCTATGTATGGATCTGATGCCAGGGATGGAATTATCTATATAGAGACAAAAAAAGGAAACATGGAGGGCAATTTCATGGATATTGATGTTGAATATGGATTAAGCACAGTCATTGACAACTATCTGCCGGGATGGCTCAACGCCTATGATTATGCAAACCTGTATAACGAAGCCTGCACAAATGATGGATTACCGGAATTTTATAGTGATGTTGCGTTATCCTATTATCAAAACGGGGATGCCCCGATAAGGTATCCTGATGAAGATCTTTACAGCCAGATTTTTAATAAGAGTATGGCCTACAGGAGAGTGAATTTCAGTCATGGAGGTGGAAATGAGACTGTCAGGTTCTTTCTGAACATGAACTACCAGGGAGAGGGTGATAATCTTTACCTGATCAATTCCCTGAATTCAAACTCACTCGGAATTCGGTCAAATCTTTCCATTAAAATTTCAGATTTCCTGAGGCTGGAGGCAGGGGTACATGGCAAATTGGAATTACTCAAAACACCCAACTCTGAAGAACAGATATGGACGGTGCTGGGCAGTTATCCGCCCAATGCATATCCAGTCATAATAGCGCCTGACACTTTCGGAACCAGCGTGAACTATCCGGTAAATCCTGTCGGTGATCTGACCTATTATATGTCAACCAATGAATATGATCTTGACGGCCGATTTAACCTCGGCCTGGATTTCGATTTTTCAAAATGGGTATCCGGACTGAAAGCCTCCGCTTTTTTGGCTTATGATATCAATACAGTAGCGGCTTTCATGGAAAGACCGATGTTGACCTATGCCCTCTATGAACCTGTTTTCATCGGAGAAGACATATACCCCGACAGCCTGATCCAGTATGGCTTGAATAATCCCGGTGCAGGCATCTCTCAAGTGAAAAGTAACTATCAAAACCAATTCTATAATTATTTAAAGCTTGAATATTTCGGAGAGTTTGGCAGGCACCGGATCTTCACAGGAGTGGTCAATAAATTCAGAAGTCAGAAAACCTTCTGGACAGATGATAGAAGCCAGGATGTAATGAACCAGGATCTGAGTTTAAGCCTGATGTATACATTCAGTAACAGGTATGCGCTTGACTATATCATGACATATAACGGTTTGATGAACCTGCCGCCGGAAAGGAGATTTAAACTGTTTCCTACCATTGGCGTATCATGGATTATAAGCGAGGAACCCTTCCTGGGAAATTTCGGATTTCTGAATTTCCTGAAGCTCAGGATCTCATATGGAAACATGGGATTCTATAACATTGAAAATGCTTTTCTTTACAATACTTACTGGAGTGAAGGATCCTGGACCGTCTTTAATAACCGCTCTGAATCATCACGTCAGAATTACAGGGGAACCTACCTGATCCAGATGGGAAATGAAACCATCGACCGGGCCGTACAAACGGAATTCAATACCGGTGCAGACGCAACTCTATTCTCCAGGCATATCAGTATTGGAATGAATTATTTTGACATCCATCGGGAAGGGATCGTCATGATGTCTCCGATCCCGCCTATAATAGGTACCCGTAACTACTGGGAGAATATCGGTGCAGATCATTTCCGGGGATTTGATCTTTCCCTGACATATGAGAGCCTGTCCGGTAAGTCTTTTAACTACTCGGTCGGTGTGAATGCCGGATATAATGCATCGGAGGTGGAAGCATCCAATGAAATTGATTATCCCTATGATTGGATGTATAGGGAAGGCAATCCTACAGATGCAATATATGGGCTGGTTGCTGAAGGATTATTATCGGAAAATGATCTTAACAATTCTCCGGTCCAAACTTTCGGAGAGGTGAAGGAAGGCAATATTAAATACAGAGACCTGAATGAGGATGGAATCGTGCTGGAAGCCATCGATGAACAGATGATAGGCAACTCTGATCCACGCTTTAATTATGGCTTACATCTGAAACTGTCATTTAAGAACTTTAACCTCTATATCCTCGGCTACGGAGTGGCCGATTACGATGTGAACATACGTAACAACCCATACTTTTATGCCTATGGAAATAACAAGTATTCTGACTTTGTTTTGAATAACCGCTGGACACTGGCAGAACCCGATCCTTCTGCCAGGCATCCCAGGTTGACAACAAGTACTAACAGTAATGATAACAGGAATTCCTCATATTGGTTGGTTGATGGTGATTTTTTCAGTATCAAAAATCTGGAGTTCTCGTACAAATTACCTGAATCATTCCTTGTTAAAAATGATCTGAAAGACCTCTCATTTTTCATCAGGGCAAAAAACCTGTACACATTTTCAGAGGAAAAGGACCTTGACCCCGCGAACAGAAGCTTCGGCGTTTTAACCTATCCATCAATGCGCACATTTGTTCTGGGATTATCCCTATCATTTTAAAAAAGAGATTAATGAAAATAGTTGCCCGGATATCCATACTGCTGCTTTACATGATAACTCTTCATGCATGCACGGATCTGCTTGAGCCCAATCCGTTCGAAGATACTGCTGATGAAGAGTATGTATGGAACACACCCAGCTATGCTGAGGGGGTGCTGATGCAGGCCTTTCAGGATCTACAACCCGTTTCATGGAGAGTAGCCTCCAATGAAATGATGGCAGTTCTGACAGATGATGCTGTTTCTAGCAATCTTTCCAGTATTCCTGGAAATTTTGCGCAGGGATTACAATCCCCTTATTATAACCTGGATTACCTGAATACATGGGAACTTGATTATGAAAACATATATTATATCAATAAATTTCTTGAGCATATAGGAAGTGCAAAGTATGACCCTGATTCGATAACCAACCGAAAGTTTATCGATAAGTACAAAGGAGATGCATTCTTCTTAAGAGCTTGGTATCACTGGAAATTATTGAAACGTTTCGGAGGCCTGTCGGGTGATAGGGTAATGGGTGTTCCGATTGTCAGGAAGCTTCTCAAGCTGGAAGAATCATACAGTCTGCCCAGGAGTACCTACATGCAGACGGTTGATGCAATCATTGAAGATTGTGACTCAGCCCTGCAATATGTTCCGGCTCAGTATACAAGTGACGATCTTGTTACAGGAGTCCAGTACTATGGCGCCCCGACAAAGAATGTGGTCAAATCCCTAATGGGGATTGTTTATGCTTACGCTGCGAGTCCTGCTTACAATATCGATAATAACCCGATTCTGTGGGACAGTGCCGCATCAAAATTATCACAGGTGATCATAATGCTTGATGGTACACCAAATACGGATCCTCTTGAAAAGAAAAATTTTCATGAGCCGGAAAATCCGGATGTGATCTGGCGTCCCGCCTATCAGGAGTCGAACTATAATAACGAGATATACAATTACCCCCCTTCATTGAGAGGAGCCGGCTATACCAATCCATCACAGAACCTGGTGGACGCCTTCCCCGATGCGCTCGGATATCCACTTTCGGAGTCAAAGATCTATGATCCGGCAAATCCCTATCTTAATCGTGATAAACGCTTCTATGAATCCATCCTGTATAACGGATCAGTCATCGGATCGGATACAAGCATCATTGAAACCTATACTGGGGGCAAAGATTCGAGAGAGACCTTCAGGGAGTCAGGAACCCGATCAGGTTACTACCTTAAAAAGTTACTTTCGCAGTATGTGACCCTGTATCCGGAACAGAAAGGTGTAGAACCCACCTTTTATGTGGCGATTAGCAAAACAGATATTTACCTGCTTTTTGCTGAGGCCATGAATGAGCTGGCCGGTCCCTATGAGAACAGGTACGGCCTTTCAGCAAGAAATGCATTATTGAAGGTCAGGAAACGAGCAGGTATTGAGCAGGATCTATACCTTTTTACAGCAGCGTCGAAGGGGAAAGAGGTTATGAGGGAGGTGATCCGGAATGAGCGAAGGGTGGAACTCTGCTTTGAAGACCACCGGTACTGGGATCTTCGCAGATGGGGGGAAATCGATATGATCAATACTGATGTTTTTGGGATGGAAATCTTGAAGGAGACAGATTCAACATTCCACTATACCCGCAAAATCATTGAATCCAGGGAATACAATAGTATTTATAATCCTTTGCCCTACGAAGAAGTGCTGAGGATGAGAAATTTAACCCAGAACGCAGGATGGTAGTATGAAGAATTATGAATCAGAACTGATAAAAAAAAGAGAGCCATTCATGAAATGGACAGTAGTCCTGTTCCTGCTGACGATAGCTGCCGGATGCGCTTATGAAGATTTCAGAGTAGATTATCCCTATTCTTCAATCTACTTTACCAATCAGATCATAAAGAGGAATTTTGTCGAGGATGAAATCAATACCATAAAAATTGGCGTAATGCTGGGAGGTAAACGGGTGAATTCGGTGGACGAGTGGGTTCGATTTACCGTTGAGGATCCTGCCGGACTTGATGAAACACCCTACTCATTGTTGCCTGATAAATATTATACTTTGAGCAGCAACAATGAAATAATCATCGAATCAGGGACCTTTATGGGTAATGTATCCATGGAAATCGATCCCTCCTTTTTTAACGATTCCCTGGCATACAGGAATCATTATGCATTGATTTTCAAACTGGAAGATACATCGGCCGACTCCATCCTTTATATGAAAGATTCAATGCTGCTGGTCGTTGGTTTTGAATCCAGATATTTTGGGAATTATTACCATAACGGACGGACCATAAGAAAAGATACAATTGATGGATCAACTATCGACACGGTCTTTTACCACCAGGAAGAGCCAGTCACCGACAATATAAATATTTGGCCACTTATTACAGGTGGAAGCAAAAAAGTGTATTCAAAAGGCATAGCATATTATGCTCCCAGCGATCTGACTGGATTCTTTATCAGGGTTGAGGATGATTTTTCGCTTCAGCTCCAAGATGATCCTGAATTGATATCAATAGGATATGACTGGAGATTAGAACAGGCTGACGGAGAAAATCTCTATGACCCTGAGAAAAGAAGATTTATAATGAATTATAAATTCATTGATTTTTTAAAGGGATATCATTGTTATGCATCAGACACACTAATATTTCGAAACAGAATCCTTGATGGAGTCAACCAATGGGATTTTTAGTATAGACGATTATATACAATTTAAATTTATGTTTAACTAATCTAATTTATCATGAAAAACAAATTACTTCTTATGCTCATTTGTTCCTTTTTGTCCGGTATGCTTCTTTATGGACAGCAGTATGCTGATACCCTCTCATTCGGGCAGCTTGACACTCAGGCAGACCTGGACGGATATCCAGAATACCCTTTTGATTATGAAAACGGGGCAACTTTTCCGCTTGACCAGACATTCACTTTTACTGCCGGGGAGGCCGGTTCCACTAAGGTTGTTGATGTGAATGTAGTGATAACTGTTGAAGGTCATAAGATTGACAGGGAAACACGTGAGGTCATCGATAGTACTGTGTATTTCAACTACAGGGATTCCAAATACATTTCCATTTCTCCCTGGGTGAGCGATACAGTTGAAGGATCATCTAACGGTGACTACCGCCAGATTAACGACGATGAAATGTTAACTCTTACATTTAAAACGGTTAACAACACCCCTCCCAATGAAGTTTATCCCCCTGTTCAGATGGGCCTGTTCGGTATAGGTGCATGGGGAAATTCACTGGCAGCCACTGAGGTTTATTTGAATAATGAACTGGTTGGTTATTGGATTGCAAGCGGTACAACAAAAAGGGTTGTGACACCAATAGTAACCGATTTGATTACACAGGAACCTTCAAAGATTGTAATCAGCGAGGGTGATGTCCTTCAATTAAAAGGCGTGACTAATCCCTCGCCTCCTACCTATTTCCGGCTGGTTGGACTAGCTATGCTGATGGAATCTACCGTTGCTCCAACCACCCTGAATCTTACTGTGGAAGG
>CAZIAU010000194.1:0-229 GCA_964536755.1 uncultured Bacteroides sp.
TGTTCAAGCAGTTCCGGATTCAGTAAACCGGTAGGAAGATCACCAATCATTTCCGAATAGCTTATTTCAAGGGGATCTGAGGGATCAAGTTTGTCCACATGGTGGTTGTCGATCCATACACAGGGTACCCTGTCGCCGGTGGCAGGTATGAGGTAACAATGATCAAACCCTATTTCCAGCGGACCCGGTTTGATATCACCGTTCCAGTCCAGTTCCCCGTCACCCAGGC
>CAZIAU010000194.1:239-6074 GCA_964536755.1 uncultured Bacteroides sp.
GAGGAGCTGGCCAGGATTGACGAACTGGAGCGCACATACTGGCAAGAGTGGGAGTACCCGGACGTATCAAAAGGGGAGCATCTCCGGGAAGTATAGCTGCATCCTTCCTGAAAGCATAGGATCCTGTCAGGAGTGTGAACCTGGATGGGGTACATGTAGCTGCCGAGCTATGGGCATCCTGGAACCGGATCCCCATTTTATCCAGCTCATTGATGCTGGGTGTTCTGACTCCGACTGCTCCATAGGTTTCCAGGTCTGAATAGCCCAGGTCATCCGTATAAATGATCACGATATTTGGTTTTTCCTTCCGGTCCGAATCTCCGGATTTGTGGTTGCAGGAATGGGTAAATGATAAAAAAGTGAGCAGTATGACTGCATAACGGCAAATATTCATGATATGTACCATATATAATTCAATTGATTTGTATTCAATTCTCAATTATTCTGAACAGCCAGATTCACTACTTCCACACCCTTTATCTCTTCGATTCCCCGTGGGAGGTTCGCGTCATCCCTGATCCAGACAGCATGGCCTGTTCCGGCCAGGGAATCAAGTGTTGTGGAATCCGGAATTCCCGGATAGGCAGTACAGTTTAGATAAAACATGGTTTCAATGGGTCGGGGAACATTAAAAACAACTATGTTTTTCCTTCTGTCAGCCTTCTCATTCAGCTCCTTCAATTCACTCACCCACAGGGGACTCCTTTCTGTCATCTGAAACGGCCTCATTCGTTCTATGGTGTACCGCACAGGCAATGCCAGCAGGAGAACCAGTATTGTATAGGTCATCCATTTTATCCGGAACACTTTCCTGTAAAAGTAAAGATGATGCCAGAACAGTCCCGTAATGATAAATATGGCAGGTGCGGTAAAAAGGATATATCCCTGCATTTTGGTGCGTGCAAAAGAGAAAAAGAGAAAGGGTACCATGAACCATACCAGCAAAGCCACTCTTTTATACGACCACCTCCTTTTAAACGAAACCCAGCAAAACCAGATCAGAGGCAGGTAGATGATTTCCCCGAAAATTATCCTCGCCCTGTCAAAGAAATAATAAAACGGTCCTCCCTGCTGATCAAGCTCTTCAGTTATATGCCTGATATTTGTCTGGCTCTCCCATTGCGCTTCAACCGGGAATGAATGATGTACGTGGATCTGCCAGGGCAGGAAGACAGCCACAGTGACTATGCACAGGAGGCAGAACTGGATCAGGATGTATCTGGTTGTGAATTTTTTAGAATCGAGAACCAGCAATATCCAGATGGGTAGTACAATTAATGCGGGCAACCATTTCGAAAGAATGGCTATACCAATGCTCACACCGCAAAGGATTGAATAAATAGCTTTTGACCTCTGGACAAACCGGATGGCCATCAGAATCGCCAACTGGATGAAAAATAAAAAAAAGGTGTCTATATGATCCGTTGCCACCCTGCCACCGGTAACCTCGATAATTAAGCCATGGATGGAGTATAAAAATGCAGCGATAAATCCAATCCGTCTGTTAAAAAAATAGGTTCCTGTTTCGTAATTGATCCAGATTCCAATGGTTGTCAGGATGACAGCCGGAAGGCGCAGCGCTATTTCATTCACTCCAAAAAGGGACATGCTTAATGCCATGGTCCAGAGGGGGAACGGCGGTTTGTGTATCCATACATGGTTACAGGTCCAGTTCCTGTAGTCATAGGGCAGGAGAGGTGTGTCGTAGAGAGTGGGTTTCAGCGGATGTCCCATCAGGTTCTTTGCCACGAGGGCATGATATCTTTCATCCCAGTCATGAAGGAAAAAGTCAGTGGCCATGTAAAGTCTGAGAAAGAATCCGCAAACTATCAGGAGAATAAGTGCGAGCAGGTATCTTTTATGTTGATGCATCCTGAATGCTTCCAGGTAGCCGGCAAGGCATATGAGCAGGGTGATTATTCCAAAAACCAGGTTTTCCATGCATAGTGGATGTTATATATTAAAAACGGACCCGGCTTAATAACCTGGCGGAGCTGTAAGGAAAATCGAAAAACCCCTGCTGGAATCTCAATCCCAGTTCCAGGGCAGGGCAGCATTTCAATGAGAGATTCATCCTGTATACCATCGGCCTGTCACCATTATCCAGATATCCTGCATAACCCGAGATCTCGTGTTCCATGCCGAATTTTCCGAAGGTGAAATCAGATCCTGCGCCATACTGAACCGCATCATTCTGCATATAGTTTTCCAGGTTGGTCTGATAGACAAAGAATCCTATGGTGGCATAGCAGCGGATATTCCTGAGCCGGCCGTCTCCCGAATAGATATCTTTGCCGGCTGAAATATCAAATGAATAACCCGGAGCATCCGTATGACGGGCCGCTTCATACCTTGTTCCGGAAGCGGTTTTCAGGTTTACAGATAGCATCACATCAGGGATTCTCTCCTTCTCCTTTACCAGATGGATATAGGTGGAGAAATAGACGTCCCCGTAGCTGACTCCCCTTGCATCATATTCGCGGGAACGGCGTATGTCCCGTGTTACTGTATCTGTTTTATAGATTTCGACCGGTACATATCTGATCTCCAGTCCCGCGCGGTCTGAGAAGAGCGGGAAAAAAAGTTCGGTATAAAGGTTCCCGGTCTGATCTCCCTTGCTGTAATGCCCATCCAGCGCCAGTTCAAATGATCTCTCCACGGGCATTTTGCCCTGTCTTACTTCAGGGACCGGCAGGGCATTCGGGCCCATGAATGCAGGGGAGATGATCATATAATCTGACCAGGGGGTGTGCCCGTCCCAGTCGTGTATCGTGTTCCACCAGGAAAAGTCCTGGGCCTTTAGGAGGTGCCCCCATAATAAGAATACAAGTATGGTAAAATGCCTGGAAATCATAGATTATCTATACGCCCTTGTCCATCCGGATCTCCCCTGGCAGAATTAATATTTTACCGGCTGACATATTCTCCGAGTAATGCCTGACCGCCTCTTCAATATCTTCCATTGGCATGGTACACCTTATTTTTATTGAAAAATGTGAAGATAGCAGTTTTCCTGCTCTTGAAGTGAACCTGATCTTAAAGAATATATTTTTATGACTTAACCAGTTCCCGATCTGGAAACCGGCCAGTCTCTTCTCTTCCTTAATTAAAAATCCCGGGTCCACCCGAATGGGATCACCTGACAGCCTGGCATAGGTGAGCACGGTTGATCCCCGGGGTGCAGCTTTCAACATTACAGAGGTCTGCTGACCAGCAACCGCATCCAGGAAGAGGGTGGCATGCATCTCACCGGCCAGCCTCTGCAGATCATCCGTATAAGATTTATCCTGGCTGTTGAGAACATGCAAGGCACCCAGTTGTATAAGTTCGTTTACATGTTCTTTTCTCCTCACAATACTGATAAGGGGGATGTGGTGCTGATTGCAGAGCGTAATCAGCATTTTCCCGAGAGCGCTTGAGGCAGCATTGTTCACTATCGCCCGGTGTTTTCCTTTTTTTGCCAGGTGAATAAAAGCCATGGCTGTCATTGGATTCACCAGCATCATAGAGCCCTTTTCAGGTTGGATATTCTTTGGAACAGGGGCTGTGCGCGTAGCCTGGGTCTTCATATATTCGGCCCAGGTCCCATCTCCATGAGGATCCGGTGAGCAGGCAACTATTTTACCCAGCCTCAAACCGGCCAGAAATCCACCTCCGGAAATAACCACCTCACCGCTTCCTTCAAGACCTGGTGAATAGGGATAATTGTGTGATAAATAGTCACCCCTTATTGTGGCCAGGTCTGAAGGGTTAACCGGTGAGGCTATCATCCTGACCAGCACTTCTCCCGGCCCCGGCCGGGGTACAGGAATTGTTTCAACCACAAGCGGCCCGCCGGGTTTGTGCTGCCTGACGGCCCTCATTACCCCGGGAATCTGATAACCCGGTTTCACTTTCTCCGACATCTCCTTTAAGTTAATGAATAATGTATCCCTTCAGTTTCTCTATCAGCTGTTCCCTGGCTGTCTGATCGTCCTTGCCAGCATCCACAATATGGAGCGGGGATAACTTCCATTTCTTCAATACTTCCTTTAAAATGCTCTCTCTTACGACCCATAACTGTACCGTACTCTGTTCTTTAGCCATTAAATTCAACGGAATGTACCATCCCCGGCCTTCCAGCTCCATGGGGCCCACTTCATCAATGACAAGAAGGTCAGGTCTCTGCCTGAGGCCCCTGAGAAGGATGCAGACTCCTGTTTCCAGGATCTCCGGATCGAAATAAAACCTCCTGAACCTCACCCAACCCTCTTTCGGGTTAACTGAGGCAAGGCGGTAGGACCGGCTGGTTTCAGTGTCCGTTAAATTAAAACCGCTCCGTTCCCCATTTTTAAATTGTCCGTAACACAAAAAACCTGCAACTTTAAATTTCTCTGATTTCATGGCATTCACGACCTCTTTCAGAAAAGTGGTCTTGCCGCACTGCACCTTACCGGTTATGACTATTATATTCTGCTGCCGGCTATTTTCCATAATTGCTCCTGAACTTTTCCAGCAGATCAACCAGTTTTTGAATATGCCCTTCACACGTATTATAATTGGTGATACATGCCCGGATACCCGGTATACTGCCCACCGGGTAAACCGATATCCAGGCTTCTCCCGATCTTACGACCCTTTCACAAATCTCCTTTGTAAACAGCGGGTCATCCTGATATTCAGGGTCAGTAAAACAGACCACGGGCAGGGGAGTATCATTCAGGATGGTCCAGCCGTTCTGCTTCAGCAGCTTACGAAGATAATCGGCCGTGTTTACCTGATGCTCAATAACTTCAGCATAACCTGACTTTCCGAATAGCAACAGTGAGAGATAGATCTTTAATCCTGAAAATCTCCGGGACCACTGGAAAGAATGGGCAAACGGATCGGTAATCTGCATTCCGTCTGCATCCCTTGGCATGTACTCTGTATCTGTACCGAAAGTCCGGTGAAGAATGTTCCGGTCTCTGGTGATAAACATACTGGCTGCCATGGGTACTGAGAACCACTTGTGCAGGTCCACGATAAAAGAATTACTGAGCTCGATCCCTGAAAGCCATCCACTGAATTCCGGATTCATCAGACATGCCCCTCCGTAGGCAGCATCCACGTGGTACCATATCCCGAGATTGTTACAGATCTTCCCGATCTGTTCCAGGTTGTCTATGGCACCTGTCCCTGTAGTGCCGGCATTGGCCACAACCAGTATGGGTTCCCGGTCTGAGAGCCTGTCCTTATCGATTTCAGATTTAAGATGTTCTGTATTTATCTTAAGCTTCTCATCCACACTTATAGTTCTTACAGAAGCTGTTCCCAGCCCGGCCATCCTTGCACCTTTAACTATGGAGTGGTGGGTTTCGGCAGAGCAGTAAATCACCGGTTGTCTATTGATCCTCTGCAGGCCCTTATTGCCCGCTTCCGGAAAGGAATGGTTAATTGCGCACAGGATAGCGGTAAAATTGGCTTCGGCCCCCCCGGTTGCAAAAACTCCGTCTATGGAATTCCTTTCATATCCGAACTGAATACCGAAAGTTTCCACCAGGTATTTTTCCACCTCATTGGCATAGGGTGAATGACTCCAGGCTGCCAGCTGTGGATTCATCACCGCAGTAATCAGGTCTGACATAATCCCGGCAATGTTTGCCCGGGGATTATAGAGACCGTAGTACATGGGATGGGAAGTATGAACCATGTGGTCTTTCATCCCGGATATGTATCTGCATTTGATTGAGGAAAGGATAAATGATTACCGATTGATTCGGAAAAAGGTTTTTTGTGACCTCCTGGCCCTTTCGGTAGATGATACTAATATTTATCATCAATATTAAATTTTTTTTTATATATAAATTAATTCTG
>CAZIAU010000195.1:0-6058 GCA_964536755.1 uncultured Bacteroides sp.
TTCTACCGATTCGGTGGCCCCCAGGGCGGTTTTATGTATCTCCCGGTTTGGCGGCGTAGCTGTAATGCCACATAAAATCATGCCTTCCAGCCGGAATGCATCCACAGTGCGAAAAACAGAGCCGATGTTGTTCTGACTACGGATATTATCAAGAACGATCAGAACAGGAATCTTACCGGCACTCTTATATTCCTTTATAGTCAACCTCTCTAATTCTTCATTCAGCAACTTCCTCATCGTGTCAGCTTTTCAACAAATCTAAACAATTCTCTTTCGTTTGATGTGGATTCCTCTTTCTAACTACAGTCTAATTACTAAATTTGTTATTAATTATTACAAACAAACTCTATAGATGAATATACATGAATTCCAGGGTAAAAAGATCCTGAAACAGTTTGGGGTGGCAGTTCCTTCAGGAGCTGTGGCATATACCCCCGAGGAGGCTTATGAAGCTGCCAAGCGAATAGCAGCTGAAACCGGTGCTGATACATGGGCCGTTAAAGCTCAGATCCATGCCGGTGGCCGGGGGAAAGGAGGAGGTGTGAAAATTGCCAAATCACTGGACGAAGTAAAGTCTTTTGCCCGGGAGATCCTTGGAATGAACCTGGTTACGCATCAAACCGGTCCGGAAGGGAAAATTGTGCACAAAGTACTCATAGAGCAGGGCATTTACTACCCGGGAGAGAGTGAACCACAGGAGTTTTATATGAGCGTGCTTCTTAACAGGGATAGTGGGAAGAATATCATCATGTATTCCACAGAAGGGGGAATGGATATTGAAATGGTAGCAGAAAAAACGCCACATCTTATTTTTAAGGAAGAAATTGAACCTGCAGCAGGTATGCTTCCATTCCAGGCCAGGAGGATTGCATTTAACCTGGGACTTTCCGGCAAAGCTTTTAAGGAAATGGTGAAATTCAGCACCGCATTATATGCTGCCTATGAAAATTCAGATTCTTCCCTTTTCGAAATAAATCCTGTTTTCAAGACTTCAGATAACCTGATTATGGCAGCAGATGCCAAAGTGAACATTGATGACAATGCCCTTTACAGGCACCCCGATTATGGGGCCATGCGTGATCTGAATGAAGAGGATCCAACAGAAGTGGAGGCCGGCAAATTCAACCTGAATTTTATTAAACTGGATGGAAATGTGGGATGTATGGTAAACGGGGCGGGACTGGCAATGGCCACCATGGATATCATTAAGCTTTCCGGCGGTGAGCCTGCCAATTTCCTTGACGTGGGTGGGACCGCCAATGCTCAAACAGTAGAGGCCGGATTCCGGATCATTCTGAAAGATCCCAATGTGAAGGCCATCCTAATCAATATATTTGGTGGTATAGTGAGATGTGACCGCGTGGCAGAAGGAGTAGTTGAAGCTTACCGGTCCATCGGTCAGATCGATATTCCGGTTATCGTCAGGTTGCAGGGTACAAATGCAGAAGAAGCTAAAGTACTCATTGACAATTCAGATCTTGAAGTTCACTCGGCAATTTCGCTCCAGGAAGCAGCAGGCAAAGTGAAAGAACTTGTTCACTAGATAAGGCCTCTGCTTTTCAGGGTTACCTCCATCTGATTCCGGATCCTGGTCGCTTCTTCCCGGGCAGCCTGTTCAAATTTATTGGTTACAGCAGCGTATAGAATTGACCGGCTGGCATTTACCAGAAGTCCGCACCTGTCATTCATCCCCTTATCTGCCACATCAAGCAGGTCTCCGCCCTGAGTCCCGATTCCTGGTACAAGCAGGAAATGTTCCGGAATCAGAGACCGGATATGTTTCAATTCAGATGCTTTTGTTGCACCTACAACAAACATAATATTATTCACTGTTCCCCAGCCTGATGCAGTTCCGATTACCTCTTCGTACAGAGGTTTTCCTTTCTTGAGATTTAACTGCTGAAAATCACCCGAACCCTCATTGGATGTCAGGGCAAGTATGATCGCCCACCGGCCTTCAACATTCAGGAATGGTAATATACTGTCTTTCCCCATATAGGGTGATAAGGTAATGGCATCGCAATCAAGGGTCCTGAAATAGGCATTCGCATACATTCGGGACGTATTTCCTATATCACCTCGCTTGGCATCAGCAATAATGAATTGATCCGGATAATTTTTCCTCAGGTAGGTAATGGTCATCTCAAGGCTCATATAGCCAGCGGCACCCATGCTTTCATAAAATGCAAGATTTGGTTTATATGCCACAGCCAGATCCTCTGTAGCATCTATTATGTGCTTGTTGAATTCAAAAATGGGATACTCTTTGTCCAGAAGAATTCTTGGAATCCTTTTATAATCAGTATCAAGACCGATACACAGATAGCTTTTCTTGCGCTGGATATTTCTGAATAATTCTTCTGCATTCATTTGCTTATGACTTAAAGACATTATTCAATGCCACTATCTTTTAAACGCTCAGCATTCTCGGCCATTTGCAGCTTATCAATAATTTCCTGCAGGTCCCCGTTAATAATAGCCTGCAGGTTGTAAAGGGTCAGGTTTATACGGTGATCCGTCACCCTGCCCTGGGGATAATTATAGGTACGTATCTTGGCTGACCGGTCACCGGAGGATACCATGGTTTTACGCTGGGACGAAATTTTATCGATCCTTTTCTGATATTCCAGGTTATAAAGTCTTGTCCTCAGCTCCTTCATGGCTTTATCCAGGTTCTTCAACTGGGATTTCTCATCCTGGCATGTAACAACAATTCCGGTAGGAACATGGGTCAGCCGAATGGCCGAATAGGTAGTATTTACAGATTGCCCCCCCGGGCCGGATGAGCAATAGGTATCTTTTCTGATATCCGCCTGTTTGACCTCAACATCAAAATCCTCAGCCTCAGGCAAAACTGCAACGGTAGCAGCCGAGGTATGAACCCGTCCCTGCGTTTCGGTCTGGGGGACCCGCTGTACCCTGTGCACTCCCGATTCATACTTCATAATACCATAGACACCGTTCCCGCTTACATTCATTATCAATTCTTTGTAGCCACCAACCGTCCCCTCTGTAAAACTGGTAGTGGATACTTTCCACCCTTTGGTTTCGAAAAATTTACTGTACATTCTGTAAAGATCCCCGGCAAATATACTTGCCTCATCTCCTCCGGTTCCTGCCCTGATTTCCACGATGGCATCCTTTTCATCCTCCGGGTCCTGTGGAAGTAACAGATATTTTATCTCATCTTCCAGCGGTTCCATCTGCTGATTGTATAGTTCAAGCTCCTCCTTGGCCATCTCTTTTAGCTCGATATCTTTTTCATTTGCAAGCATTTCACGGGCGCTTGATATATTGTCTAACAGATTGTTATATGCATTATAGGCCTTTATAACCGGTTCCAGTTGCTTATACTCCCTGTTCAGTTTCACATATCGTTTCATATCGGATATAATCGCCGGATCGTTAATGAGCTGACCCACCTCATCAAACCTCGCTTTCACTCCCTTCAACCGGTTTAATATCATATTCTCTCCCATACTATACCATTTATCCCTCTAATATACAAACTCTCCCTGTTCTCCGGCAATTGTCAATTTTTTTCGGGAAGCCGCTTCACAATACCCTATAACTCTGGCATCAATTTTATATTTGCCAGCCAGTTGAATAACTCCGTCAGCTGTCTGTTGATCAGTATAGATCTCAAACCTGTGACCCATATTGAATACCTGGTACATCTCCCTCCAGGGTGTCTGCGATTCCTCCTGTATCATTCTAAACAGGGGGGGGACAGGAAACAGGTTGTTTTTAATAATGTGGACACGGTCTGCGAAATGAATCACCTTGGTCTGAGCACCTCCGGAGCAGTGTATCATACCATTTATCGACCCGCGGTACTGATCCAGAACTTCTTTTATTACAGGAGCATAGGTACGGGTTGGGGAGAGCACAAGAGTGCCTGCATCCAGGCCCAGGTCCCCGATTGATTCTGTGAGTGATTTCGTACCGGAATAGACCAGTGAGCGTGGAATTCCAGGATCGAAGCTCTCAGGATATTTCGTGGCCAGGTAATTCCCGAAAAGATCATGTCGGGCAGAAGTAAGTCCGTTGCTTCCCATACCCCCATTATAATTATCCTCGTAGGTAGTACGGCCAGAGGAAGATAATCCCACGACCACATCCCCCGGGGAGATTTTTATTTCTACAATATCTGATCTCCTTGCCCGGGCCACCACCGTTGAGTCAACAATTATGGTCCTGACCAGATCCCCTACATCGGCTGTTTCACCCCCCGTACTGTAAATGCTCACTCCAAGGTCCCGAAGGTTTTGGAGGATCTCCTCGGTCCCTTCTATTATAGCCGTAATTACCTCACCCGGGATCTTATTCTTATTCCTTCCAATGGTAGATGATAACAGAATATTGCCAGTAATTCCGACACACAGAAGATCATCCAGATTCATTACGATGGCGTCCTGTGCAATTCCCTTCCATACAGAAAGGTCTCCTGTTTCCTTCCAATACATATATGCCAGTGATGACTTGGTACCCGCACCATCAGCATGCATCACCAGGCAATATTCCGGATCGCCAGAAAGCATATCAGGTATCACCCTGCAGAAAGCATTGGGGAAAAGTCCTTTATCCACATTCCTGATGGCCTGGTGAACATCCTCTTTACCCGAAGATACACCACGCTGTAGGTACCTGGAGGAGCTAGTCATGAAAATCAGTTTTGCGGAATATAATCAGTTGACAGTACCCGGAATTCGGTCCGCCTGTTCACCTGGTGTGCTTTCTCCTGTAATTCAGGACTATCCAGCTGGTTGATAAAACTCTCGGTAAGCACAACTCCCAGATCAAGGAAGCTATACTGGGCTTTCACTTTTTCATCCACTACTTTCGGCTGGGATTCACCATATCCCATGGCCTTCAGCCTGTCAGCCGCAATTCCTTTTGAAATCAGGTAATCCACAACCGACTGTGCTCTCTTCTGTGATAGTTCTATGTTATCTGCAGGAGTACCTCTTGAGTCGGTGTGTGACATAAGCTCGATGGTAACATTTGGATTATCATTAAGAGTTTCAACAAGGTTATCCAGTGAAACCATAGATTCGGGTCTTAAATCCCACTTGGCAAAATCGTAAAATATGTTGGGTAAATCTATTACCTGCTCTGTGGAAGCCAGGTAAATCGTGACCTGGAAATCTCTGCTCTGATCAAGTCCCTTCGTCGATTCGCGTTCCTTTCCGCTAAGGTATCCGGGCTGACTGGCGATGAAAACATAATCTGTATTCGGTTTCAGCATAAATTTAAAATTACCCTCATCGCCTGTTGTTGACTCAACTGTGATTCCGTCGCTGCCTACTGACCTGACTGTTGATCCCGGCAGGATCTGATCCGTCCGTTCGTCTTTCACAACACCTGAAACAGAGAAATTCAGGGGTGGAAGTACAAATGAAAAAATCTCATCATTTCCTCTGCCTCTCCTTGCCGAACTAAAGAAACCACGTTCGGCTTCGGGTTCAAATACAATTCCGAAATCGTCCTCGGGCGAATTAATAGGAGGTTTCATATTTTCAATCATCCATCCACCTGTTTCATCCTGTTCAGCTTTGTAAATATCCAGTCCACCCAATCCAACTCTGCTGTCTGACGAAAAATAGAGCGTACCGTCGGGGTGTACATAAGGATAAAGCTCATTTCCCGAAGTGTTGATCTCTTCTCCCAGGTTTACCGGGTCACCCCAGGAATCTGAACCTTGCCTGGTAACCATCCAGATATCATTTTCCCCAAGCCCCCCCGGCATATCAGAAACAAAATAAAGAATGGATCCGTCCGGAGAGATAGCCGGATGTGCAGTTGAGATACTGTCTCCGAACATTTCAAATTCAACCTCGGGTTCGCTCCAGCTGTCGTTCTCCGCCCTTGATCTGTAAATCTGGCACCCCAGTTGCTTATTCTTCCCCTTCTTACACCGGGTAAAATAAAGGGTTGAGAAATCTGATGAAATACATGGCGTCCCGTCTTCAAATTCAGTATTCAGACTTTCAACCGGAACAGGTACGCTCCACTTCCCCTTCCGGTCCATGTTTGAAGAGAAAATATCTGCAAAATT
>CAZIAU010000196.1:0-6023 GCA_964536755.1 uncultured Bacteroides sp.
CCTGTATAAAGGACAATAGGCAGCAGGGTGACGACAAATGATATGACAAGAATAAGGGCCACAAGGCTCCTGGTGGTGCCGTCAAATCTCTTTTCCAGGTATTCCGGGATGGTGGTAAGTCCCATCCTTAAATACCTGGGGACAAAAACCACGGCTGCTACAACAAGGGCTATGGCTGATGTAACCTCCCACCCGATAACTATGAATCCATTTTTATAGGAGGCACCATTCATCCCTATCAGGTGCTCCGTGGAAATATTTGTCAGCAACATCGATCCTGCGATAATAACCCCTGTCAGGCTCCGCCCCCCCAGAAAGAAGCCGTCAGAGGTTACCATTCGCTCTTTTCGCAGCCTCAACCATACATAAATGGCCACAAAGGCAGTAAATCCGATAAATGTTGCAAGGGTCAGCATATCGTCCTGTTCTAAGGTTCAGAGATTTTCACGGTAGATTGAAAATCCATCAGAAAATCAATAAAAAAACAACATGATAATTAAATATAACGCTCATTATGAGCGTATTAATTTCACGCCGTTGCATTAATTATCATGCTGCCGGGCAAATATATACATAACTATTTAGAAATAAAAGACAGTTTCATTTACTGGTAGTTATAACCGGATATTTTTCTGAACTTTGACAAAACGCAGGTTTATTTGCAGGAATATTATCAGTTTTCAAGAAATGCATCGATGTATTTTACTAACTGAAAGCTATGTTTACAAGACAAATATTATTTATTGCAGCGATAGTTGTTTTTTCAAATTGCATCCATGCTCAGGAAGTCATTAACGGGCACGCCCATAATGACTACGAGCATATAAATCCATTATATGATGCCATTGAAAATGGATTTATGTCTGTTGAGGCGGATGTCCACCTGGTTAATGACAATCTATTTGTTTCTCATGACCTGCCTGAAGAATTGAATCCGAACCTGACACTTGAAGAACTTTATCTTAAACCGTTAAGAGATATTATTAAGAGAAATAAAGGTTCCGTTTATCAGAATTACTCTGGCCCTTTCTATCTTTTCATCGATTTCAAAACACAGGCAAATCCCAGTTATGAAAAATTGAAGAAGATCCTTTCGGGATACCTGCCAATAATTTCGGTTATTAAGGGGGGGGGTGAACAGGTGGGAGCTGTGACCATTCTGATCACGGGTAACAGGCCCGTAAATGAAATCCTGAAAGATGAGCCGAAACTTGTCAGAATTGACGGCCGGCCCGGTGATCTCAACAAAAATATACCGGCTACAATAATGCCCGTTATAAGTGATAACTATTCCAACTACATATCCTGGAACGGGGAAGGAATTATCAGTGAAAAGGAGCTTTCAAAACTGGTGGAACTGGTCGAAACCACGCACGACCAGAACAGGAAATTAAGATTGTGGGCTTCGCCTGACAATGAAAATGTCTGGGGGTTTTTGCTGGAAAATGGAATTGACCTGGTTAATACCGATCACTTAGAAAAATTCAGGGCTTATCATTCATCTCTCCAACACCCATCAGATCCGTAACAGCAGCTATCATTTCATTCTGGGTGAAAGGCTTTGATATCACCCTGGAGGCTCCAAATATTTTTGCAATCTCCAGGTAATTCTCCGCCGACACCTTACCTCCGCCAGACATGGCAATTATTTTCAGTTCGGGCCTTATCCTTCTCATTTCCCTGATGGTTTCCAGTCCCTCTTTTTCAGGCATTATTATATCTGTTATTACCATATCGGTCGGGGCTTTCCGGAAAATATCAAGACCCTCGTTTCCATTGGATGCCATATCTATTTCGTATCCGGCCCTTTCGAGCATTTTCTTTAGCATCAACAAAATGTGAGGCTCATCATCGATTATCAGTATCTTTTGCATTACGATGCTTTTTTAATTGTTTTCTGTTTAAGTACCTTTCGGATAAGCTCGCTGAACTCGCTTAAAATAATTGGTTTTGATATAATATCTGCTATATCGTACTGCTCTATTGTATTCTTTGGAATGGAATCCTGGTATCCGGTAATAACAATGGACTTCAGGTCGGAGCGGATCTGTTTTACTTTACGGATCAGTTCAGTTCCCATCATTTTAGGCATGGCCTGATCAGTGACAAGAAGATCATACTTATAAGGATCCTTTTTAAAATCCTGAAGGGCCGACTGGCTGTCAGTCTTTATATCCACCGTGTAACCAAGGCTTTCCAGCATCCTTTTTCCCATATAGGTAATTTCTTTCTCATCATCCACAAAAAGAATACAACCGAATCCTTTCTTTGCTTTTTGTGAAGCATTCTTTTCAGGAACATATTTATCAGAATGCTGCGGAAGATAGATCATAAATGTTGATCCTTTCCCCGGTTCACTATCAACTACTATGGAACCATTGTAGTTACTTACTATTCCATGAACAACCGATAGCCCAAGCCCCGAACCCGAGCCCACTTCCTTCTGGGTAAAGAAAGGTTCAAAAATCCTTTCAACAGTTCTTTTATCCATGCCGTGTCCCGTATCCGAAATAGTAAGTCTTACATAGGTTCCTTTCTGCATCTTTGCCAATCCGTTTACCGGCTTTGTCCCGGTTTTCACTTTGTCCAGGCTTACTTTCAGTATCCCTCCCTTGTTCATCATGGCATGGTAAGCATTGGTACAAAGATTCATGATGATCTGGTGCATCTGTGTTGAATCGGCTAATACGGTCCCGGTTCTAGTATCCAGGTCCTGTTGGATCTCGATATTGGATGGGAAAGAGGCCCTGACTAATTTCAAAACCTCCCCGATCACATCTTCCAGTCTGAGTGGCTTTTTATCAAAATCCATCTGACGGCTGAAGGTAAGTATTTGCTGAACCAGGTCCTTTCCTCGGGTTGCTGCCCCGTTGATCTGCTCAATGTCATACCTCAGGACACTCTCTTCGGATAACTCTTCAAGGGCCATCTCGGTATAACCCAGTATTGGAGTCAGTATATTGTTAAAATCATGCGCAATACCCCCTGCCAGCGTACCGATGGTTTCCATTTTCTGTAATTGCAGCAACTGATTTTCCAGTTTTGTTTTCTCTTTCTCGTGGTGCTTGCGTATCTCTATCTCCTTTTTCAGGTCCTTGTTGGCCAGAGTCAACTGACGGGTCCTGTCCTGAACCCTCTTTTCAAGAGCGTTATTCGCCATCTTGACTTTTTCCTGTTCTTTTTCAAGAAGAATTCTCATGTAATAGTCACGGCGTGCCGAATGCTCCATGAAATAACTGATAAACATCCCGATCACATTGGCGCTGATGAAAAAGAAGTTGTTATTGATCAATATCTCGAAAGGTGTATTTGAAAGCCAGATGGCTGCAATTTCATAGGAAACCACTATAAACCAGCCTACAAAGGTTGCATAGATAAACCGGGCTTTAATAAAAGTATATCCGATTATAAAAATGAGGATTAACCCGGCATAATAGGTATAGTGTTCGGCAATATTCGCCGCAAAGATAATCATGACTATAATGGAGAGGCCTGTCAGATACATGATCGCTGCAAGCACCAGTTGCATGTATTTTTTAAAGGAAGGAAGGAAGGAAAAAAAGATAACAGACAAAAGGATCGGTGTGATGATCCCAAACCTGATAAACCAGAAAATATTTCGCAGTTCCGGCAGCAGCAGAGCATCAAGGAAGGCAAATATCCCAAAGAAAAAGACCGAAAGTACCAGTGAAAACCGGAGTGGATTAATGGAACGGTTAAAATAGTCATCTCTGAAATCCGTCTCATATTTTCTTATCTCTCCGATAAAGGACAGGGTCAGGGGATTTAATTTCCAATCATCCCGGCCTGTGGTGGGCAATCCGAAAAGGTTGCCCTTTGTGAGTGATTTTGCTTTCATCTTTATTATGCTGCTTTAATTCTCAGGAAGAGATTTACACCAAGCTCTTCCATCTCCACCTCAACATTTTCCTCTCTGGCTTCAGCTTCGAGAGCCATCCTTAAAAGATCGTATTTTGACCTGTGATTCAGGTACCAGTCTGACAGGACCTCCATCAGGCGCTTTGTGGGATTACTGTTGGAAAAGTTCCCAATAATAAATTCCCCTCCTTCTGAGAGGTACTTGTAGTATTTATTGATCATGTAAACGAAGTGCTTATCCTTGAAATAATCGAAAAGTCCGGCACTCCAGATCAGATTATACCATTGATAGGGTTTGAAGCGAAGTACATTAATCTTAAAATAGTTAACCGCATTACTGAATTGTTCATTCTGAAAACGAGCAAAATCGATGGCATTCTGGTCAAAATCCACCAGGTCAAACTTTATCCGGCTTTCGGGATTGTTACTCAGGTATTCATTAACGTCAGTTGCCGGGCCTGAACCCAGTATGAGTATATGCTTTTCAGGCCCACCCTGGCTATCAATTTCAGCGCAACGGTTCAGGAAATATTCCTTTCTGTTCCTGACCGCCTGTGCACCGGCCTGATCCTGAAAGAACCTGTCCCAGTTGGTGTATCTCTTATCCGGATTTACATAAATCCGGTAGATGTTGTGGATGATCGAAAAATCGCCCGGGTAACCATATGGTTTTACAAATCCATGGCCGATCAGTGTATTTTCATTCAGGGATTCCCTGATCACCTCTCTGAAAAAGCTCAGTTCTTCATCCTCAAGATTGTTGACAATGGCCGTAAACTCTTTGTATTCATTTGGTTCCGGCCCGCCTTTTTTCACCAGAGAACTTAGGAAGCTTCGTTCTTCTCCGGAAAGCTGATTTAAAGTAAATTTTGGGTGCATGGTATCCATAATAGCAGTTGTTCAGATCACAATGACATTAAATAAATCAATATGATTTCAGGCCCGTGTCCCGGACCTGTTCCGGATAACATCAGACGGGCTGGCTTTCTACATTCCACTGTTTTTATACGTCCTTATTCTCAAACGGGTTACAAATCGGTAAAAACACCGGTAACGATAGAATCGCTTTAAATAAGTTTTGTGAGTACATCATTCTTGAAAATACTGTTAAAAATTACTTTCTTTAACCGGTCTGATTATGAGTAGGAAAAGTATATTTTTCAGGAGGTTTTTATTTGTTGCAGGAATAGTGGCAGCAACCCTCATTTTCATCCTGGGGAACAGGGCCGTTTCCGCCACATCATCTGACCGGTACTGTGCTTCATGTCACCTTCATCCGCAGGCTACTGAGAGTTGGAAGCTATCAACTCATTACGATAATAAGATGGGAATTCATGTCCATTGTGTTGATTGCCATCTTCCTCCCCATGGAAACGGTTATCTGGTGGCCAAAGTCCGGACCGGCCTACGGGATCTTTGGGGAAAGTGGTTCAAAGATCCTGAAAGCTTCAACTGGGAAGCCAAATCGCAGATTGAACAGGCAGGAAAACACAGTTATGAGGCTTCCTGTATTCATTGCCATCAGAATAATTTTCCTCTGGGGCTCACAAGGGAAGGCAGGGAAGCTCATCTTTACTTCGAACAGCATGAAAATGATCTTCATTGCATTAACTGCCACATAACGGTCGGGCATTATGATCCGGACAGGCTGCACGAACAGAATATAAGTTTTGGGGAAACGGAAAAGGTGACTGATGAAGTTTATTCTGAACCAGGAGTTGTTGAAGGATTTACTAATTTTACAGAATGTATCGTTGGCTCTGATATCAGTTTTGATATGATTGCCATTCCGGGTGGATCATTTTTTATGGGCAGCCCTGTAGACGAACCATTCAGGAAATTGAATGAAGGGCCGGTAAGGGAAGTGGAGATCAGCCCGTTCTTTATGGGAAGGACCGAGGTATCCTGGGACGAATATCTGGCTTTTTTCAAGCAGACCGGTGCAAAGGGAAAAACCTCAGATGCCTACCTGAATGAAATCCCGGATGAACTCGATGCCATATCTGGACCCACACCTCCCTATGGTGCCCCTGACCAGGGATGGGGTAAAGATAAAAGGCCCGCCATGTCCATGACCCATCATGCAGCAGAAGTCTATTGTCGATGGCTGTGAACAATTGGCTGTTCAGGAAAATTACGATGGC
>CAZIAU010000197.1:0-6000 GCA_964536755.1 uncultured Bacteroides sp.
ATGGCTGCTTTATATCCTTCTGTTCTTTTGTTGGCCTTGACTATGTCCTCCAGGTCAATTCTGTTCGGCAGGAGGGAACTGAAATCCTCAAACAGTTCAAAGTCGGGCAGTATCTTGAAGATCTCTTCTGCCAGCTCTGTTGTATTATAGTATTGGTTTCGGGCATTAATTTCTTTTATGGCAGATTTAAAAGCACTTTCATAAGTGATGCCATTAAAGACAAATTCCAATGCAATGAGTTGGGTATCATATTCTTTCTGCAAATCCCGGATCTCATTCTTTCCGGTCTCAATCTCATTCCTGTGGATCTCTTCCCTGATCTCTGCTGCACGCTGTTCCTTATCGGTGGGATACATTCCGGTCATCTGAATGATCTGCCGGAGATTCTCCTGTGCAACCGCGAGTTTTTCTCTTTTCGCTGTGATCTGCCTGTTGGTTTCCTCCAGTTTAATACTGGCATCCCTTTTCTCATCAAGGGATTTCAGGATACCCTGTTTCTCGTCCAGCAGACTTTTTTTCTGTTCAAGGGCCTGGTTAAGTTTTCCCATCAACTCTTCTTCCAGCTCAATCTCCTTTCTCAAATCATCCTTATGATCACGTGAGGAAAACTTTCTGCCGGAGCGTTTAAGTTCGCCGATTCTCAACTTCACCGATTCGACCTTTTCGCTGGTTAATCCATACTCATCATTGGCCTTGTCTACTGCCTCCGTGGCAGCTTTGACATCTGCCGACAATGTTTCCAGTTTCTCCAGTACAGCCTGTTCCCTTTTATTAATCTCGTCGCGGGATTCACCAAAAATATCCTTTAACTCATCACCCATTTCCATATGGGAATCCATATCATCCTCCCATCTGCGAATGAGGGATACAGTTTCAACAGTGCTGATTAATTCTCCTATTTTGGGATCAAGCCTTTTCTGATCGATCCTGTTTTCGATATATGAAAACTGAAAGGTGAACCGGCAGGTGACTTCTGGCAAAGAGAGGTCGCTGCGAACCATATCCTCGATCAACTTACCGTCATGAAAAACCCTCAGCCCTTCAAGAATGGATGTTTTCCCAGACTCATTCTGTCCAATCAGACTGGTGATATTATCATGTGCAAGCTGTTGCCACCCTGTATCAATGATGGATCTGAAATTCTGAATTCTGAAAGCAACTAGTCGCATTTTATCGGATTAAACGAATTTTATACCAAAGATCAATATATCATCCACCTGGTAATGATCCCCTTTCCAGGTTTCGATCACGCTCTCAAGTTCACTCTGCTGCTGTTTCATTGGCCTGTCGGATATTCTGATGAGTAATTCTTTGAATGGGCCGTACTTGAACTTCTTATTTTTCGGTCCCCCGAACTGATCAACATAGCCATCCGAGAATAAATATACGATATCACCCGGTTTAAGTTGCAGGTTATGGTTGGTAAAAGACTCTTCTTCGATGGCATTGATGCCCACAGGCATCTTATCAGGCTTAATTTCCGTCAGTACTTTATCCCGTATATGATAGAGTGGATTATTTGCGCCTGAAAATTGGAGTTCATTTTTCTGGGGATTGAATACACACAGTGCCATATCCATTGCATCTTTATTTTCCATCTCATCTCCTCGCTGATGCAAAGCCTTCATAACCCTTTCCCTGAGCAGGTTCAGGATCCTGCTGGAACTTACCGGTCCGCGGATGCTGAGTATTTCATTGAGAAAAGATACCCCCATAATACTCATAAGAGCACCAGGGACTCCATGCCCTGTACAATCTCCTGCAGCTATGATTATATAATCCTCTTTTCTCGAACAATAGTAGAAATCGCCACTGACAATATCCCTGGGTCTATGCAGTATAAAGAAATCCTCCAGTAAATTTTCAATATAGGGAATATCCGGCAGGATGGCCTGTTGAATAAAACTTGCGTATTTCAGACTGGCCATCAGTTCCCTGCGCTGAATCAGCAGTGTTTCCCGGGAAAGCAAAGGCTCTTTCAAGGCTGGTACATTCTTAATCCCATTACCAGGATATCATCTATCTGGCTGATTTCCCCCATCCATCCCAGTAATACTTTTTCAAGAGCAACTCCCTGCTCACTTATTGGAATGGCCTGAAGTTCCAGAATCATTTTCTTAAAGTTTTTTGACATGAACTTCTTTCCCTGGGGACCGCCGAACTGATCCAGGAAACCATCAGAAAACATGTAAATATTATATCCTTCATCTTTTATGGTTGTAGCTGTAAAAGGCAGGGTTTTTTCTGAGATTCCGATGGGCATCTGGTCTGCCCGGATCTGTAAAAGGAGATTTTCTTCATCGTGTATGGATCCACGTGGCAGATCCAGCTCTTCACCATTCTTAAGTCTGGTTTTTTCGCCTCTTTTAAGTTTCCTTACCAGGTAAAGTGGATTGTATGCCCCGGAATACTGAATCTGACCCGTTTGAGGATCAAGGGCGATCATAGCCAGGTCCATGCCGTCTTTGGTAGATTCCTCCATACTTTTCCCGGACTGTTTTAAGGAGGTGATCACATGTTGCCTTAATTGATCCAGAATTTCATCCGTATTTGTAATCTCGGACTTTATCACTATTTCATCTAGAAAAGTCATTCCAAGCATGCTCATAAAGGCCCCCGGTACACCATGTCCGGTGCAGTCTGCTGCAACTATCAGAATCCTTTCGTTCTTGAGACCCATCCAGTAGAAATCTCCACTTACTATATCCCTTGGCCTGAAGAGTATAAAATGTTCGATGTTATTTTCATCCATCAGCCGGTCAGGTGGCAGGAGGGCACGCTGTATCCGACTGGCATATTCTATGCTGTCTGTAAGCTCCTCCTTCTGTTTTCTTATTTCGGCTGTTCTCTCTTCAATAATCCCTTCCAGCCTGATATTCTCCTGTTTAAGTCGTCGGGTATAAAGCTTAATGGCAGTATAAACAAGGAGCCCTGCCAGCAGGATATACCCGATGATGGCAGGAATAGTGGCATACCACGGCCTGAGAATAGTAAAAGAATATGAAGCCTGGGCACTTTCGTCACCATAAACATTCATGGCTTTGACATACATGGTATACTGACCAAACGGAAGGTTTGTAAAATCTTTATATACTGCACTGTTCCATTCTGACCAGTCATCATTAAACCCATGCAAACGGTATGAAAACTTGAGCTTGTCCTCCTGCTCAAAAAATGGCGCAGCCCACCTGAATTCAATATTGTTATACCGGTGAGCGATTTCAGGCTGAGTGTCTTCATCCTGGTAAAGCAAAAAACTGTAACTCCCGTCTGTTTCCTGTCTGAAATTGGTGCCATAATAGAGGGCCGAATCACCATTTATTATAACACTTCGTATAATGGTGCTGAAAGGAAGGGTATCATTCCTTGAAAAGGATTTATCAAAGTGATACAGCTCATTGGATTTTCCAAACCAGACACCGCTTACGGTATCACTGTAAAATACATCCACTGAAACATCCGGAAGGCGCAGGAATGATTTTTCATCCAGGATCTCAAATTGATTCTCTTTTCTGGCAACTCTCAGCTCGGTCCAGCCGTTAGATTCGTTTTCAAAAGAATACCAGAAATCACCATCCGTATCTTGATAAAAGGCATGCATCAGATTCCTTCCCGGTGGCAAAATGCAGTTATATAGCGTATCCCGGTATACCGTGTCCCTGAAGTAATTGTACCGGTAAAAACCCAACAAGGGAACCCAACATAATCTCATCAGTTTCAGGATCAAGAAATACCTGGTTTTTCTCATCTGAAGGCAATCCGTTCACCACAGACAGGTACTTCATGGTCGGGTGAGTAAGGGAAATGTCAAGACGGATCACTCTTCTAGGGGTACTGGTCCAGAGGTATCCGAACTTATCAATTTCCATTCGAAGCAATTTGGTATCAGGGAGGTCCTTAACTCTTAAGATTTCTTTCCATTTCCCCCTCCTGTATTGAAGTCCGACGATCTGTCGCCTCCCCGTATAGATTACATCGGGACGTTTGGGATCCTGAACAAAATGTTCTCCTGAATACTCCTCCTGGTCCATTGGATCGGGGGGCAGGTTGATTACATTTTCGCCTATTATGCTTACATTCATATTCTTGTCAATCACATAAGTGGTTGCTTCGCTGAATGCGAGTAAAAGCTCCACATTCGGTGATGGTTTAAACAGATGAAGCTGGCGAAGTTCATCCTGGATCTCAGGCACAGGAATGAATCTGGTGGATGTTGATGTGGAGTTCTTATAGTATAGACCGCTGAAAGTTGAAATAAACAACTTGTTGTCATACGTTTCAATATCACTTATAAATCCCTCGAAACCAGATGTTTCTGTAAACAGTCTAAACGGATTATTAGTTTCAAGTTTACTCACACCCATCCAGTTGGCTATCCAGACCGGACCGGAACCCTTCAATTTATCGTTGGAGTAGACGTAAGGGATGGTCTCGTCTATAAGGCCATTTTCCTTGGTTATGATCTCCCTGGCTTTTCCTTCCCTGTTGAGAATTACCAGTCCGCTGAACTGTGTTGCCACCACAAAATCTTTGTTCAGGGGGTGCAGGTATGTGATCACACCATTCTGAAAATATTCATTTAGAAACGGATCTGCAAATTCCGCATCCACTTCTCCGGTTTCCGGGTTTATTAGAAAAACACCATTTACATAGGTGCTCACCAGTAACCGGGTCTCATCGAACTTAGCCAGACCGCTGATGCTCATCTCCCTGAAAAAGTCCCCTCCGGGAACGGGTACAAAGCCGGTCTCTTTCTTTATCAGAAGTCCTTCTCCGTAATCGCTCAGATACAATGAATTATCAATGAAAAAAGCAAAAAAGGCATATTCGGTGGTTGCAAGGACCTCCAGTTTATCCATATCCTTGTCATATATGAATATATTGGCGAACGTGCAGAAGTATATTTTGCCCTGATCATCGTAGGTTTTCCAGACCCCGCTGAAAGGATTTTTCTCCTGGTCGATGGTATCCGACAAAGACCTGTACTGCATGTCACCTAATCCATTTGGTTCCAGAAGTCCGAATTCCGATTCCGCACCCACATAAACAATTCCGTCTTCGCCTGTTATCATGGACCTTACGATGGAGTTATTGGGGATTGGTATATTTCTCCACTCTACACCATCATACTCCAGCACACCCTTGTCTGTGTTCCCAACGTAGATTATACCTCTGAAATCCTGTGTGATGCACCAATTTTGTTCGCTCCCTTTTGTAATAGAATGATCATAGTTTGTGATCATTGGAACACCATAATTGTTAGGCTGGGAGAATAGGGCCAGTGATGCTGCAAGAGATAACAACAATAATATGGAAATCTTGTGTTTTCTCATTCAGTTAAACTATTAACTTTCTAAAGTATTTAAAAATATGTTTAAGTCATTGATAATTATTTCTTTTTTTTCCACCATCGGCGCAACCTAAAAATGTTAATTTGGTTTCTCAGGTTAAATGGCATCATTTAATTTTCATCAATGAGATCAAGATTTACTTTTTCAATTCTCATCATATGGTTTATAGCAATAGCCTTTGCTGCCAGGGGACAGGGGAAGCCGGTCAAGGTCTCAACCGGGGCTGGATCCTCCCGGGTATTATTAGAATACAGTGACGACCGTTATATTTTCAGTTTCGGGATCGATCATTTTCTTCTGACTCCCGCCAAAAGTCCGGAAGGATATACCGGGGTAGCTGTTCCGGGTTGTTATCTTTCAGGTGATCCGGGGGGACCTGCACTTCCCCAGGGATCAAGGTTATTTGAAGCCGGTCCGGAGCAAATTCCCGAGATCAACTTTACGGTGCTGGATTCGGTTATTTATGATCTGAATTATATGGGATTCAGTGAAAAGCTTTTACCTTTTAAACCATCTGCCAGGAAGGGGGAATCCTTTGAAGAGAGTCATGATGACCAATATCTGTACTGGCGGGATCAATGGCTTGGAGGACCGGTCATTACTGTCAGTTATGAAGGAATGATGAGGGGTTTGCCATTAAGCAGACTGG
>CAZIAU010000198.1:0-5976 GCA_964536755.1 uncultured Bacteroides sp.
CGTTTTATCAGGGAGATCGATCCCAGGTACCTGGACCTGCCACCCGATTTCTATCCCACTTTTCCTGGTGCAGGGGCACAATCTTCCGACAGGGAAAAATTTGTCCCGGAAGCGTACCGGAAAATTATGGACCGCCGCAAACAATCCTCAAAAATCGAGATGGGAGGCCGAAGGCTGGTCAATCTGAACCAGTCATTACAAAACTCTGACAGCCGGAACTCTGGGAACACTGACAGCCGGAACTCTGGGAACTCTGGCAGCCAAAAACCTGACGATTTCACTCCTTCCAGCCCCGACCTGATCCGGGTGGGTACAAAAGTTGAGCATCCCCGTTTCGGAATAGGTGAGGTGAAACTCCTGGAAGGGGCCCAGTCGAACATCAAAGCCACCGTCCAGTTCCCCATAGGGAAAAAGCAGTTGCTGCTTAAGTTTGCAAAACTGAGGGTGGTGGAATGATACCAATTTGTCCGCATGATTTAAAAAAAGTACTTTTGTAAAAAACAAATTCAATGTCATACGATTACAATTCCAGCCGCAAGAAGCTGATCCTGCCCGAATATGGCAGAAACATACAGAAGATGGTAAATCACATCAAGACCATTGAGGACCGTGAAGAGAGGAATAAGGCTGCCAGGACAATAATAGCGGTCATGGGCAATCTGAATCCCCACCTGAGGGATGTGAATGATTTTAAACATAAACTCTGGGACCACCTGGCCATCATATCAGATTTTGACCTGGATATCGATTCCCCTTACGACCTGCCGGAACCCGGATCACTAAAAAGCAAACCCAACAGGATCCCTTACAACCAGCATAAGATAAGGTACAAGCATTATGGCAGGTCCATTGGCCTGATGATTGACAAAGCTGTTGAACTTGAAGAGGGTGAAGAAAAAAAGGACCTGGTAAGAATGATCGCATACCATATGAAGAAATCTTACCTTACCTGGAACAGGGAAGCAGTGAGTGATGAAGAGATTTTTCTGGACCTGAAAGCCCTTTCGGGTGGCAGGCTTGAAATAAGCGAGGACCTGAAACTTCCCGAAACCAGGGAGATCCTTGCCAAGAACCGAAAGAAAAAAGGAGGAGGGAAGAAGAAACAGCAATCCTGATCCATGAGTAAATTTATCATTGAAGGCGGGCGCAGCCTCACAGGTGAGATTACTCCACAGGGTGCCAAAAATGAAGCCCTGCAGATTCTTTGCGCAACCCTGCTTACTTCCCGGAAAATTACCATACACAACCTTCCACTTATCCAGGATGTATTGATGTTGATAAAACTGCTTGAGGATATGGGGGTACTCGTTGAAAAACTGGAGGGATCCACCTACACCATTCAGGCCAAAGATGTGAACCCGGATTATTTCATGACAGAAGCATTCCGTAAGCAGGCAACAGCGCTCCGTGGTTCGGTCATGCTAATCGGGCCCCTGCTGGCCAGGTTTGGAAAAGCGGTCCTTCCCAAACCGGGCGGGGACAAAATAGGAAGGCGAAGGCTTGACACTCATTTTATTGGATTTGAAACCCTGGGTGCAACCTTCGATTTTGACCACGCAAAAAACTTTTACCGTGTCAATGCATCAAACCTGAAGGGGGCCTATATGCTCCTGGAAGAGGCATCGGTCACCGGAACAGCCAATATTATAATGGCGGGTGTGCTGGCAAAAGGGACCACTACCATATACAATGCGGCATGTGAACCCTATATTCAACAGCTTTGCAACATGCTGGTCCGTATGGGTGCCCGGATATCCGGTATTGGATCGAACCTGCTGACCATTGAGGGTGTGGAACAGCTGGAAGGGACCGAACATACCATTCTTCCCGATATGATCGAAGTGGGAAGCTTCATCGGTATGGCAGCAATGACACGGTCAGGTCTGACCATTAAAAATGCCGGATTAAACCAGCTGGGGATTATCCCGTCTTCGTTTCAGCGCCTGGGAATCGAATTGGAACAATCGGGCGACGACCTTAAGATACCACCTCAGGAGCACTATGCCATCGAAACCTTTATTGACGGTGCCATTATGACCATTGCCGATGCTCCCTGGCCCGGACTTACCCCGGACCTTCTGAGTGTCATCCTTGTGACAGCCACCCAGGCCAGGGGCAGTGTTCTGATCCATCAGAAAATGTTTGAAAGCCGCCTGTTTTTCGTTGATAAACTGATCGATATGGGGGCTCAGATCATTCTTTGCGATCCTCACAGGGCCACCGTGATAGGTCTGGATCACTCCATTTGCCTCAGAGGCACCAATATGTCCTCGCCCGATATTCGTGCCGGAGTGGCTCTTCTTATTGCCGCCATGTCGGCTGAGGGCACCAGCACCATAGATAACATTGAACAAATTGACCGCGGTTATGAAAGTATCGACATACGTCTGAACCGTCTTGGTGCCTCCATTACCCGTGTAGTCTGATCCAAAAAGCACAAATCATGAAACGAGCCATTTCCCTTCTGTTATTATCAATGTTGTTTTTTTCATGTAACTCCACCCGCGGGGATAACACCGGGTCCGGAGACAAGGCGATCAAACCGGATAAAATAGTTACCGGGATAAACATCGGGCAACGTGCACCCGAGCTGGTGTTCAGGTCCCCCGATAATGAAAAGATCTCTCTTTCATCTCTCCGGGGAAAAATGGTGCTCATCGATTTCTGGGCTTCCTGGTGCTCTCCATGCAGGTATGAGAATCCAAACCTGGTAAAGATATATAAGCATTATAAGGAGAAGGAATTCGTGAATGGTTCCGGATTTACCGTTTACGGGGTATCCCTGGATAAAACACGTGAAGCCTGGGTCGCAGCCATAGAAAAAGACGGACTGGAGTGGGACTCCCAGGTAAGCGACCTGAAAGGATGGAAGTCTGTGCCGGCAGCCATGTACGGAGTGCAGTTCATTCCCATGAATTTCCTCATCGACGGTAAAGGGATCATCGTGGCCAAGGGCCTGAAGAGTGAATACCTGGATGCCAAGCTGAGAGAATTCCTGAAATAAAAAAATTCCCGTAATAAGAGCCCAGATGCTTTAAGGTGGCCATCCATGTTCAGTATTGCCGAGGATGGCGAATGTTTAAAAATTATGACCGGGATATTCATTTTCACAATTTCACGAAGTTACCAAGTAGTGAGTTTTTCTTAAAGTAGTGAGTTTTTATTGCACACCACCAGGTGACCTTCTGTTTTCGTAAAAAAGAACTTATCTAGTGGCCTGCTGTTCATGCAGAAAAGAACCTTTCCCGTGGCTTTTATCCAGGTTAATAAAGAACCTGAGAATAATTTTGTATTCAATCTGTAAATGTTTGACTTGTATTGCTTTTCCGTCGTAACTTGTCTCTGAACCCCAATACTTAAAACCATGATTAAACCAAGGATAATTACCCGCAGGGAATTTGTCATCACGGGTGCTGCAGGGACCCTCGGACTGGCCTCAGGCTTTGCCTGGATGGAACCGGCCCCTGCTGTCAGCGTGGTGAAAATAAAAAATGACGATATCGGATCGGCTGTGGAGGAAGCCATCGATCTGCTGGGAGGGATCGATGAGCTTACCAGGGATAAACAAAGGATCATGCTGAAACCCAACCTGGTCACCCCGGATCCGAAGTGTACCACGAATCCGGAAGTGATAAAGGCCCTGATCCGGATAATGAAACAGGCTGGCAAGGAGGTTTCCATCGGAGAAGGATCCGCTGCGGCATCCGGATTCAATGCTGATGATGAGGGTGTCTATTTTACAAAAGATCCGGGTTTGCTGGAGCCTATGCAGCAGTTTGTATTTGATAAACTCGGGTATACCGAAATGGCAGAATCACTTAATGTACCACTGATCAATCTTCATACCGGGGATATGGTTGAGGTGGCGGTCCCCAATGCCATTGTATTCGATAAAATCATTTTGCACAAGTCGCTTTCGGAAACAGACCTGTTATGTTCCGTTCCCATGATGAAGACCCATGTGCTGGCCAAAGTAACACTTGGAATGAAAAACCTGATAGGATTGTATCCGGGAAGCGCTTACTGCTCGGTACGGTCCTGCGTGCATGACAAAGCCTGGGAAAAAAGATCTCCATGCGTAGCATTCGAGATCCTTGACATGGTAAGGGCCTGCCCCCCCGGGCTCACGGTCATTGACGGATCAACATCCATGGAAGGCAACGGGCCTACCGATGGCGAACTGGTAAAGACCGATCTGATCATAGCAGGAACCAATCCGCTGGCCACCGATATGGTGGCTGCCCGTATTATGGGATTTAATAAGAATGAGATAGCCAAATTTGCCATGGCCATGCGCCTGGGTATGAAACCCACTTCAGTTGACAGTGTGGATATAAGGGGAGAGAACCTGGAATCGGTGCAGATGGAATTCAAAAGGCCGGAACTGGTTACCTGGGGAGAGATCAAAGACTTATGGGGCGCAAAGGAAGTCCACGCCTCCACATAGCGCCCTGAAATCCCTTCTCCTGCAAGAATTTTCAGTCGCGTTTGGCTATCCTGGAGAATCAGCACCGAAACAAATGCCCTGATGAATACCTATTCGTCTTCCTGTTCTGCCGCGTACGCCTTCAGCAGTTCATCCTGTATCTCACCCGGCACCTGTGTGTACTCAGCGAACTTCATGCTGTACATTGCACGACCGCTGGTCAGTGAACTCAGTGCGGTGGAGTACTTGTTCATTTCAGCCAGGGGGACCTTGGCGGTTATCTTTTCGAAGCCCTTTTCACTGGACATCCCCTGGACAACTGCCCTCCTTCCCTGCAGGTCGCTCATGACATCGCCCATATAGTCTGCAGGAACCAGGACTTCCACATCGTAGACAGGTTCCATTATTTTAGGTCCGGCCACCTTGAAAGCATTGCTGAATGCATTACGGCCTGCAAGCATGAAGGAGATCTCGTTGGAATCAACCGGGTGCATCTTTCCGTCATATACATAAACGCGGATGTCACGGGCATAAGAACCGGTGAGGGGTCCTTCCTCCAGCTTCTCCATGATCCCTTTCAGGATGGCAGGAAGGAAACGGGCATCTATGGAGCCCCCGACAATGCAGTTCACAAATTCAAGCGTACCTCCCCATGGCAGTTTGTGTGTATCCACACCCCGGTTGGCCATTTTATACTCTTTGCCATTCAGTTTAAACAAAGGCCTGGGCTCACTGCCTTCAGTATAAGGCTCTATAATCATATGGACCTCACCGAACTGGCCTGCTCCGCCCGATTGCTTCTTATGCCTGTAATCACTCTGGGCCGCTTTGGTAATGGTTTCCCGGTAAGGTATCCTGGGTGCCACAAAAGTAGTTTCAACCTTGTATATGTTATCCAGCTGCCACTTCACTATATTCAGGTGGTATTCGCCCTGTCCCGAAAGAATAATCTGTTTCAGCTCCTTGCTGTATTCGACCATCACCGTAGGATCCTCCTGGTTGATCCTGGTCAGTGCCTCACCCAGTTTCTCTTCATCACCTTCGCTGACCGGTTTTATGGCGGTCCTGAATTTGGGCTCCGGGAAAGGGATCTTTCCAAAGACATAGGAGACGTTTGGAGAGGTCAGGGTGTGATTGGTTTTTGTGTTTTTCAGCTTAACCGTGCAACCTATATCACCGGCTGAAAGGGAGGAAACTTTTTCGCGGTTCTTTCCGAGCGGGGCAAATATCTGCGAAAACCGCTCCTTGTTGCGTGTGATATTATTGGTCAGGTCCACGCCCTCTTTAATTTCACGCGAAGTCCTTCAGGAAAAAATGGACAGTATATCACCAGACATAACCTTGAAGAAGTTGATCTCTCCTATGTGTGATTCAACAGTTGTCTTAAACACAAATAAGGAAGCCGGATCCGACGAAACACATTTCACCTCTTTCCCTTCGTCAGTTGGTACCGGTTCAAATTCATCTGCAGAGGGAGCCACGTTGGTAAGGAACTCCATGAAACGGTTCACACCAATATTATGTTTGGCAGAGAGACAGAAAACGGGGAA
>CAZIAU010000199.1:0-5969 GCA_964536755.1 uncultured Bacteroides sp.
GACGGGCCTGGGGTGCATGGAAGGAGCGCAAACCAGGGAAGATCTGAGTGGAGCCTCCAAAATGGATAAAGAGGTCTATTTTTACAACAACACTCTGGTTGGAAATAAAATGGGCGCAACCGGTGGAAATAATATTGTTGCTTTTAATAACCTGGTAACGGGTAATTCACTTGGGGGGTTCAAATTGTTTGGCCCGAATTCGGTAATTATCAATAATCTGTTCTTCCGGAACGGTGATAATGATCTTGTTGAAATCAACAGGGATGCAGTAAGAAAGGGAAATATTTTTGACAGGGACCCTCTGCTGGATAAAAATAGTTTTATTCCGGCGGAAACCAGTCCGTGTATTGATGCCGGTATGATAAAATTTGAATCGGATGGCAGGGAACATGTGAAAATCTCACCTGAGCGTTTTAAAGGGGAAGGTCCTGATATCGGGGCTGTTGAATATGGCATGGTGAAAGAGGCCGGTAAATCTGAAGATAGGTTACAGGTGGATGCCGGAGAGGACAGGGTGATCGAGTCGGGTGGTTCCCGGGTAATTCTGGCCGGTAGAATGAGAAACTCTGACAACCGGACATAACAATATATTCGTTGAATTCAATAGAAAGATTGCAGGTGAGATCCCGGTATATGCAGAAAATAAATCTCACTGGATTAAGTTACCGGATAAAATAGAAGCTACAGCCGGACAATGGCCCTTGCTGGTCATCGGCAGAATGGGAAAAGTGGTACTGGAAAGGATGATCCTGACCGATGATCCCGCGCTGATCCCTGAATGATCCCACAATGAATCCTCTGGTTACTCAGGTTTAATCTAATTAAAAATCATCTGAGATGTCTTTTTTTTTGTATCCGGATCAGCCGGTCTTTGGGGATATTTTATATATATTTAGCCGTTTTACACCAGCTGCGGGTAGATATGAATGCTGAAAGAGTCAGATTTTTTAAAGAGCCCAACAAATCTTTTATCTATTATAAGGACGGTAATCCCTTTGTTCCATGGCATGATCATCCGGAATATGAGTTAAACCTTATCACAAAAGGTAAGGGTGTAAGAGTGATAGGGGACAGTGTCACAAGGTTCAAGGAAAATGACCTTGTGCTTATAGGTGCATATACGCCTCATGAGTCTCATTTTGACCAGGAATATTATGATCACCCGGATGGTTTTCAGGGTGCCGGGATTATCATTCAGTTCGTATACGATTTTCTTGGTGAAGGTTTTTTCAAGATACCTGAGAACAGGGGACTGAACAGATTTCTCATGGAGTCTACCAGGGGTTACTCCTTTTTCGGGGAGACCAGAAAGAAAATAATCTCCATTATCAGAAAAATGGAGATTATGAACGATTATGAAAGAATTTACTCACTGCTGTCAATATTCAGGATCTTCTCAACCACCGGTGAATTTAAAGTCCTTTCCGGATCAAAATACAACAAGCGGTCCCTGGACGATGAACCGGGCCCCATGCAGCTGGCCATGGAACATATTCTGCAAAATTTCCAGAAACCGCTACATGTGAAAGACCTTCTTGAAATTACCAGAATGTCAAATACTTCCTTTTACGCCAAATTCAAGAAATCCTACAGAATGACCTTTAAGGATTATCTGCTCAATACCAGGGTGGGATATGCCTGCAAATTATTAACTGACGGGGCCAGCACTATTTCAGAGGTTGCCTATAAATCCGGTTTTGAGAACCTCTCCAATTTCAACAGGCAATTTAAAAAGATTAAAGGGATCACTCCCTCCAGGTTCCAGGATGAAGCAAACATACATGGGAAAGTTCAATTAAGATCCATTAGAATGACATAGGACCTATTATTAATGATAACAAAATAAGACAACATGAGCACCACTGAGCAGTCAGCGACCCCTATTATCCCCGGCAGGGTAAGATCGGTAGATTTCTTCCGGGGATTTACCATGTTCCTCCTGGTGGGCGAATCCACCCACCTTTATGAACATTTTCTTGAAATGAACAGCGGGGTAATGCAGTTTTTCGGAACACAGCTGAGTCACCATGAATGGCACGGATTGCATTTCTGGGACCTGATTCAACCCTTCTTCATGTTCATAGTAGGTGTGGCGATCCCTTTTGCATATGCCAACCGAATCAGGAAAGGTTACAGTGAAAGGCAGATACTGAAACATGCACTTATACGATCTTTTCTGCTCCTGTTCTTTGGGTGGGCGCTCTATTTTACCCGTGCCGGGCACCTGGTATGGCGGTTTCAGAACGTGCTGGCACAACTGGGGGTAACCTACCTGGTGGCTTTCCTTATCATGAAAAAAAGCTTCAGGTGGCAATTGATATTTTCACTGGTAATTCTTCTGCTCATTGACCTGGCGTACCGTTTTTTCCCGGTGGAGGGGTACAATCATCCCTGGGTCTGCTACGAAAACCTCGGGGCATGGTTTAATAATACCATCGAGGGTGTTAAAGATTCAACCGAGTGGGCCACACTCAATTTTGTTTCCACAACCGCACATACGGTCTGGGGGGTTCTCTGCGGGAAACTGCTGATGAGTGAAAGGAGCCAGGCAAATAAGATCCGGTTGCTGATCATCGCCGGCGTATCCGCACTGGTGGTGGGATATTCGCTTGATCTTCTCAATATAACACCCATAATCAAGAAAATCGCAACATCCTCATTTGTTTTTGTAAGCGGCGGATGGACCATCCTTGTCCTGGCCTTCAGTTACTGGCTGATCGATGTGAAGAACCTGTTTACCAGGGGATCCATGATCTTTATCATCGTGGGTATGAACAGTATTTTTATCTACCTCTTCTTTCATATCGGCGGGGCAAGTTTTGTGGGAACCATAATACAGCCCTTTATGCAGCTGTTCTTTTCATGGGGGGGTGATATGACTGTTAAGGTTCTAACCAGCCTGGGTGAATGGGCCGCACTCTGGTATCTCTGTTACTGGCTGTTTAAACACAAGATGTTTATTAAGATCTGATATGGCCTGAGCTCTGGTTGAGTTGCAATAGGTTATTGGAATAAGGAACCTAATTTTGCGCAGCGTAATTCAGCGACGTTTACAGTAACCTATTGCATATAAAGGATGAAATAAAAGTTACTGATTTATGGGCAATTATACCAGACGTAAGTTTTTAAAGAGTGTTGTCAGTTCAGGTTCAGGAGTAATTATCCTGGGGGCGGGCAGCCAATGGCTGACATCATGTAATACTTCAGGTCGTACCGGCGCTGGTGTTAAAGTCTTTATTCCCATGCCTCTCCAGGTGGTCATCGACGATGTGGGATGGTGGTCCGGTGAGGACAGCAGCCTGAACCAGGGACCATACCGGACAGGTATAAACCGTAACCATGTACCAGCAGATTACCAGGCCATTGCAGACCTGGGTCGTGAGCTGGGGATCAGACCGCAGGCTGCATTTATTGCCTGTGAATGGGATAAGGAAAATATCCTGAAGCAACTGCCCACAGCCACATGGATGGGAAGAGAATGGGACAATTCAAAATGGATCGGTCCCTGGATGGAGGAAGCAGCGGATATCATCAGGCAGAACAGGCAGCATATGGAAATCACCATACATGGAGTCGGCCATGAATACTGGGAAGGGGGGATCCCTACCCGGGCAGAGTGGACCGATTCAAACGGGCAGATGAGACCCCGGGACCAGGTCGAACTGCATCTCGAGTATTTTGGGAAGATCCTGGATCAGCATGATCTGGGCCCGCTTCCCAAATCATTTGTCCCGGCAGCCTTCAGGCACTGTTTCGGCCCGTCCGATGGACGCCAGGTGAGCCTTGCTGAGATATTGAAGAAGTGGGGGGTCAACTATATCAACACCCCGTTCTCTTCCATTTACCACCGTGAAAGGATCCAATACGAATATTTTGGTTTCGATTCGGGAGTAATGACCGTTGACAGGGGGGACGATGAATTTCCCTGGCTGGTCTTCCCGGCGGATCCGTCATCCCGGAAGAACGGTCCAACCTGCGGGTTGCACTGGCCAAATATGCTTAACCCCTCTCCTGAAAGAAACCGGGAGTCCATGTTGAAGTGGGTGAATTACCTGAAGCCATATAATGAGAAACCGGAGATGATGCTGGCTCCGGATTCTGAAGCCTTTCAGCTTCAGTTAATGCATCACTCACTGACTGGGATTCAATTCCTCAGGAATTCCATAGAACTGGATTTTGCCGAAACAGACAAATGGCCCAATCATTCAGGCAAAAACCTGTTTACCTTGAAGTTCCAGACAGACAAACCCTGCCGGTTCACAGCCCGCGATATTGATATAAAATCACAACTTCTGCAGGAGGGAACCGAATATCTTTATGTTTTGAACCTTGAAAGGAGGGCTGGAGCATCCAGGGCCCGGATCCATTTCAGCTGACCAATTAATAACTACTATTAGATTATAAGTTACCGGCTCTGTTTGTGATCGTTACCTGCAATGAGAGTTATATGCACACCTGCCAGGTTTTGTCAGCTGCAGATATTTGATCCGGGGAAAAAAGGGATATTCCTTTTCAAGATTTCACGAAGTCACAGACCTGTGACTTCTTCACAATGTTGTCAGTTATTCATTAGAAGTCAACTCTGTTTTGGCGAATTAAAACAATCAGACTTAATTTCACAGGATTCTGATAGAAGATAAACCCTAATATACCTCCCAGGGGGCACGGCCCTCGTTCAGGTCAAGATAGGCACGCCTGCCGAACCGGAGAGGGGGGGAACCCACTTCAAAGGCCCCGAGATCGGGAGCGTCACCCTGGAAATCATCATTGAATCCGGGTAATAATGTTCCTGAATCTATCAGGGGATTGCGTATCCAGACAACCGGATCTGTTATGGTAAGTTTTTTATCCCCGAACTCATAAGGGTGTTTACCCCACTTTATAGTGTTTACCGAAGGACTGGGATAGAACTCGAGATCATATGACGGGGTCAACAATCTGGTGCCTGCCGGGGTTGAACTTAACCTGACCCTGTATTCTTCCCGGGCCGTGGCCCCCAGATGGTAACCTGAAAAGTAGTCATAATCGTAATCTCCCGGAGGCTCCTTTTCCCTGTCAGTGGCCAGTCTGCCGGGGAGGTCATAAATGTTATTCCTTGATATGCAATTAGGATTTGCATTGGACGAAAAGGCATTATAGACTCCGTCGGGCTGCACTACAGTATTGTGAAGTATATATCGTCTTCCTCCGCCAAATTCATTCCTCTCACCGGTCTTTATCAATGCCCCGCCTGCGCTGTTCCGGTGACCGGTCCGGCTTTCACCTGCAACATTTCTGAAGACATACAGAGGTCCGGTGGAGGTACTTGCTGTAGCAATCGCATTAAAAAACAGGTGCATATAGTTGCCCCAGATTCTGACGTTCATATTTCCCCCTTCGCTTTCAATGGCGTCATCCCAGACATTGCGTATTATGTTCCCGTAGATATCCGAATCCCTGTTCATGTTGCCGGTATATGAAAAGTTCCTGCTTCCCCCTATACCGTCATTGAATCCATGATCTTCGGAAGATACTATCTCGTTGTAACGAATCACATTTCCACCGGTGCTCTCAATGATAGTGACCCCCTGTGGCCCGTCGGGGTGCCCTGTTTCCCAGTCATTGGATGCTCCCCTGGGATCATCGATCAGGTTTCGCTGAATGGTAAGGTTTCCGCTTCCCTCTTCTCCATATATACCGCTGTCAGAAGATCCTTCCAGGTTTCCGTATGTTTTCGGTCCCCCGATCCTCCCCCAGAAAGTAATATGACACTGTTCAACGACAATATCATGCCTGTTTTTCCGGATGAGGATCCCGTGCCTGGCTGCATTCCTGATCTCTATACCCCTTATGATAACGTAATCGGCATCGATTTCAATACCATAGTCGTGAACATTCTCCAGATTAAGGACGGACTTGGCGCCTGGAGGAACTGTAATCAGGTGATACGCGTCCGGGGTTCCGGATTCGGTGATCAGCACCGGACTGTC
>CAZIAU010000200.1:0-5965 GCA_964536755.1 uncultured Bacteroides sp.
GGGGCCATCGACCTCTACGGGAACGGCGCCTCGTCGGTCTATTACGACGAGATCAATATCGATAGCGGCATCCCTCCTGTGTCTCAAGCGTGTTTCCCGCGACCGGCCTATGACAGCGGATGGATCACCACGCCGTTTGGCTCCCCGGACCAGTCCTACACAAAGCAGTTGACCCACAACCTCGGCGGCGACACCGACAACTACGTGGTAGATCTCCAGATGCGCGTCTCGGGCATCGCCGGACCCAACCTGACCAACCAGGGCCTTCTCAAACGAGGTTACGGGTATCTTGTCAATCTCTTCCGCATCAACGGATGTGGCAGAACCCGTAAAGGATGCTTTCCTGGTGGTTCCATAGGCAACCACCATGACTTCGTCAAGCATTGCTGCCGATTCTACCATGGAAACATTAATGACTGATAATCCGCTCACCGGTTTTTCCTGTGGTTCAAAACCCATAAATGAAAATACCAGAATGGCAGATTGATCCGTAACCGTGATGGAATAATTTCCATCCATGTCGGTTACCGTTCCTGAAGTCGTTCCCTTAACATATATGTTTACACCTGCCAGGGGAAGACCTGTCGCACTTTCATTAACGGTTCCGGTGATTTCAACTCTTTGCGCTGTAATCAGCTGGAAACCAATAATTAAAAGCAAGCCAACAAGAAATAATTTTCTTTTCATAAAAATAAGTTTTAGGGTTATTCTATTTGATCTTATCCTTCAAATTATTGTTCTCGATTTCAGTTACATCGATATGAATAGTCAGATCCGCGAAAGTTAAAAAAAAATACCAAATATCTATTCAGCCCTTATCCGGACCGGGATTATTCAGAATTATTCTATAAAAGAAGTTTAGCTTACAGATAACAGGATTTTACTCAATTATTGTGTTAAACAGAAATTTGAAGGTGCCGTCGGTCTGGTCCCGGTGCTGGGTCCTGAATCCAATGAGAACGATCGTGCCCTTTCCATAGGAAGTGGATATCATGGCTGACTTTTTAGCGATCTTTTCTTCCCCGTCCAGCCAGCCGCTTTTTAATAAATTTTCATCCCTGTACCTTACAACAGTCTCATATGACTCATTATGCAGGCCGGGAATGATCTCGAAAGCCGGGCTGTAACGGAACAGTACCAGGCCGGTAACGGGCATCCCGTAGGCCAGCGGATGGGTGTTGTCAATATCCACTTTAACTGTTGATCCCGGGCAGAAAAACTCCCAGGAATATAAACCTTCCACCGCGTTCCTGACCTTCAGATCAAACTCGTTTGCAACAAACTCATATGAATCCCCCAGGGCAACCAGGGTACCCCCTTTCTTTACAAATTCTTTTAATTCAAGGGTCCCCTCTTCTCCAAAACCACTCCTGTATTCTTCAGGATATTCTTCAGGCTCGTACCTGCTGTTCTCAGGCATTATACCTGTAAACGCTTCCGGTAAGTCATCGGGCAAAATAATTACATCGAATTTCTTATTCAGATCACCCTCCATTATCTCCTCGCTCATAAGTGTAACATAAGGAAAAGCGAAATTCTCAAAGCAAAGTCTTGTCCAGCCTTCATCCATATTACCTCCGTAATATCTCTGGAATAAGCCGGTCCGTCCTCTTTTTAACGGATGGATTCCCTCTTCCGGCAAACCATTAAGTTCTCCGAAATCCACACCTGTTTCGCCTGCAATTTCATTCACTATCTCTCCGGAACCTTTTCCCAGGATAAAATCCCCTCTCCGGTGTCCGAGAAACGGCTCATCCAGCCTTTTTACTTCAATCCCTCTGTCCAGCAGCAAATTAACAGCTTTATAGGCTGCGTTCTGCCTGCCATCGATCACAAAACCCCGGGATCCTGCTGTAACCTTACCTGAATCTTTTTCAAGTCCATCCAGGATCCTTAGATCCCCATTCACGGGAACTCCGACCGGATCCACCCTGACGCCCATAAATTCGAACATGGTATGCGTGGCAAGGTCATAGGGGCGAACAGGAGTTCCGTCTTCCTCCCGGGTCCATGCATTATCAACATAATGAGTTTCCATCAGTAAATTCCTTATCAGGCCCATCTTCGGCTGTGCAAGAGAAATGACATAGGACCCTTTTTTATATTGCATACCTTCCACGTTTATATCACTCTCTGCCTTCCGGATCTCGATGCCTGACCTTAATAAAGTATTGATCATCTTGACCGAGGTCAGGTAATCGTGCTGGGAAGCCGGTATGATAACTGCTTTTATATCTCCTTCCGTCCCTCTTTGAATCTGGTTTCTTGCTTTAAGGTAAGCTGCATTTAATATTGTCTCTTTATTCCTGGCTGCCAGGTCCAGCAGGGACCAGGCGGCCGATTTCTGCTGTTCAACGATTGTTCTCAGGTGCCACCACCCACCAGGCCAGGGATTGGGGAATGTTGACTGGGCCTCATATTCCGGAAACATTCTGGCATCGGCCCGGAGCTGCTCCGGATGAATATATACAGGCGTTGCAAGCAGGGTAGTGGCCGATTCGGTCAGCATCCCGGCAATATTGTGAAACGGGGTAATCCAGTGCCATCCGAAATGTCCCCAACCTGCATACTGAGCAGCATTCAAGACCCCCTGGAACCCATCCTCTTCAAGTTTATAGGCAATATGTGATCCATACCAGCTCATCTCCCTCCAGACCAAAGGATCGGCATAAGGGCGGATCGGATCACAATAGGGAGGAACATAAAAGCGGGCACCGTAGCTCCCCATATGGTGATGGTCAATGTAAGCCTGCGGCAACCAGTCAATATACATGGCCTGTGCCGTATATTTTGATTCCACAAGGTTCAGATAATCCCCATCCCGGTTATTATCATGCCCGCAATATTTATGGTACAGATAGGGCATGCTCAGCCCTTCATATTCTGTCCCGACCGTTTCCCGGTACCAGTCTGTTATCATTACCTGGCCATCCGGATTAAAACAGGGTATCATGAAGAACAACACATTGTCCAGGATCCTTCTGGCTTCACTATCGTTCCTGCTTAGCAGGTCAAAAGTAAGCTCCGGGCTCATCTGGGTTCCCCCAACCTCCGATGCATGAAGGCTCATGGATTGAAAAATAACTGCTTTACCTTCCTGAATGTATGAATCAATCTCATCCTTTGATACTCCCCGCGGATCAGATATCTTCTTATTAATCATCTGTAATTTATCCAGGTTGTCAAGGTTTTCGGGTGAACTGACAAGCAATAACAGAAAGGGATGTCCTTCTGAAGAGGGCCCCAGGTCCATCACTTTCAATCGATTACTCTCCTCCTGCAGCAGGTAGAAATATTCAACGATCTTATCCCAGCGTGCCAGTTTCCGGTCCGTTCCCATCCGGAATCCAAAAAATTCTTCGGGAGTTGTAACATTACCCTGGGCTTTTGCACCTGCCGGTGATAACAGGATCATAACTGAAATGGCAGCTATAATCACTGACCTGATATATCCGGGAAATAACTTCATGGTTTTTCAGATTTATATGAATTCTAAAATTATCCAATTATTTTGAACATAAGTACCCAAAATAAAAAAGTCTTCAAATCCCTTATCCCACAGCCTTTCCCGGGGCAGTTGCTGTTTTTTTCAACAGGTGTTGTATTATTCTACATATATTTTATTTGGCTGATTCTCTGACACTTCACACTTTGCCTGACGGAATGATGTTGTATAATTCAACAGTAGTCTGGTTCGGCCTGTTCCTTAAAATACATGATATAATACTGTATTACTGCATATTAACACTCTTTGGCATCATCTTTGGAAGAGCGGAATGCAGACCAATCGTGGTTATTTATTGATTGTAATACAAATCCTAAAAAGATGAAACCAGGAAAAATTCTAATCGCATTACTGGCCCTGTTGTTTTTTGTTGTGTCAAATTCCTATTCAGAGCCGAAAGGGCAAAATGCCCCGCAAAACAGACCTATAACCCTGCTGACCAGTCCGGAGATGCAGGAAATTACCACTCTCTGGGTTGAAGAATACTTCGGCTCCCACCCCGGTGCCAGAATCAGTATCCTGCCTATGCCGGCAGGAGAACTAAAAGAGTTGATATCAACGCCTGGCACTATCGGTCTGGTAACCAAAGAAGGATTGCCAGGGGTCATCAAGGATCAATCCTGCATCCTCATCATAGGAAAGGATGTAATCGTTCCGGTAATGAGTATCAAAAATCCGAACAGGGAAGAGATCCTTAAAAAAGGTATCTCACCTGAAGCCTTCTCCCTGGCATTTTCCGGGAAAGTTACATGGGGATCACTGCTGGGTAATGACGATCAAAACAGTGTTATCCCTCTGTTATATGATGAACCTGCTGTTTCATCATATCTGGCAGACTTTCTTAAAACAGAACCAGGTAAGGTAAGTGGTACGGTTGTAGAAGGTATAGATGAGATGGTTACATCCATACGAAAGGAGAAGAATGCCATCTGTTTTTGCAGATTGACCGATGTGACGGACCTCAAAGGGAAGGAGATGCTTTCCGGAATAGATCTTGTTCCTATTGACATAAACGGGAACCAGGTCATTGATCAGTTTGAAAATATTTATAATACCCCTGAAGAATTGCAGCGAGGGGTCTGGATCGGAAAATACCCGAAAACACTGTATAGCAAATGGTATGCGGTAACCGAACCCCGCCCCCTGGACCAGGGGGAAACGGCCTTTCTTAACTGGTTAGTTTCAGACGGGCAGGATTTACTGGCTGCCAACGGTTATTCTGCTATTACGCGAAGTGAATTATATGCCAATGAAGAAAAACTTGCAGGAAATCAAACCGCCGTCATTGATCTCCCGGTATCAACCTCATTTGATAAAACTGCGCTAGTAGTCCTGGTAACCCTCCTGGCTCTGTTTTGCATTATCTTAATCGTCCGATTTGCATTCCGGAGAGGTGAACCCGGAACCGGTTCAAAAATCCTTGCGCCGGAAGCATTTAGCGAGCAGTCAGCAATACAGGTTCCTTCAGGATTGTTCTTCGATAAATCACACACCTGGGCATTCATGGAGAAAGACGGGAAAGTCAGGGTCGGTATTGATGACTTCCTGCAGCAGATAACAGGACCCATTTCCCGGGTGATCATGAAGAAACCCGGAGAAAAGGTCAAAAAGGGAGAAATATTTCTCACCCTGGTTCAGAAAGGCAAGCAGATGAAGATAAAGTCTCCCGTTTCAGGGGTAGTCACTGAACAGAATTCTGAATTGATTTTAGATTCATCTTCACTCAATTCTTCTCCATTTTCTGAAGGCTGGGTTTATTTGCTCGAGCCTTTGAACTGGAGCAGAGAGATAAAGGCCTTCGTAATGGCAGACCGCTATGTTGACTGGATCAGGACGGAGATTCAGCGATTAAAGGATTATCTCTCCTCGGGGATCACTGTCCCGGGCAGAATTGAAGCCTGTCCCCTTCTCCAGGATGGAGGAGAGCTTGAAAAAGGTTTCCTTGAATCCTTTGGCCCGGAAGCATGGGAGGACTTCCAGAACGGTTTTATTAACAAATCCAATATTTAATATCCAACATTTTAAAAAACAATACTAATGGGAATAGACAGAAGAAATTTCTTCAGGGTGCTTGGCTTAACAGGAGCCTCTCTTGCCGGGACTAAAAACCTCGGAGCCTACCCTGCCAAGAAAGAGGACATGGAATTCTACGGAATTCTTTACGATTCAACACGATGTGTCGGATGCCAGAGTTGCGAATTTGCCTGTGCGCTGGCCAATAACCTTCCTGAACCCGATCCCGAGGATTACCCTGTGCCGGGAACCATCAGGAAAACCAATGAGAAACGGCGATCTGTTATAAATGCATATGAAACCTCCAAGGGAGAGATCTATGTGAAGAACCAGTGCATGCATTGCAACCAGCCGGCATGTGCTTCGGCCTGCCTGACCAAAGCCATGTACAAAACCAAGGAAGGTCCGGTAATATGGCGTGATGAAAAATGTATGGGATGCCGGTAC
>CAZIAU010000201.1:0-5948 GCA_964536755.1 uncultured Bacteroides sp.
GGTCTTTGGCTGGCTAACCTCTTCAAGTACCAGAGGAACATCTCCGTATCCCATGGTCTTGCTGTAGTAATGAAAGGCCCTGAGAAACATGGCACTTCCCAGAAGTGCGTTCTTTTCCTCTTCCGAATCGAATTCGGCATCATCGATCCTGGTGATTACCGTGTTGCAATCCTTGATGATCTTGTAGGATTCATCCCAGTACCAGGGTATTCTGGTATAAGCATCAGGGTAGTTCCCGTCCGGGGTCATCTGGTTGTTCAGATCCTGCCAGGGAGCGGTCCTATTGGTCGTTCCCATTACGGCATAGTCAGCATATTCCATAAATGCGAGTAACGGAGACTTGTCCTTAGAATATTCAAATCTCAGTTCCTGAAGGGCATTATCCATCACAGCCTGTAATCCTTTTGCATCATTCAGTACATTCTCAGGCGCATAAAACGCAAGGGGGTCAGGTTCCAGGAAGCTTTCGCTGCATGAGGCAAGCATAAGGATCGCAAGTAAAACACTCCCGGTTCTTATATATTTTTTTATCAAATTCATAGCATGAGTATTAAGATTCATTGTAATTTAAACATTTAAAGGGTAAGCCTTAATCCAAAGGAATAGATCCGTTGTGCACGTGATTCGTCCTCCGGATCACCAAATTCCCATCCTGGTGCCCATACCCCGGCATTCCTGATATTGAATGTGACCTTCATATCCCTGATGAAAGTCTTGCTCAGCATACCCCTTGGAAGACGGTATGACAATGCCACATGTTCCAGCCGGATGAAAGAGCGGTCGAACCAGAGTTCATAATCCACTCCCTTCGGAGGAGAAGATGCCAGACGTGTACAATAATCAATCTGGTTGGTAGGCGTCCAGTAGGGAATCTCCCAGTCATTGTAACGGTCCCTTGTCTTCCCGTCGTGCTTTGCAGCTTCAAAATCCTCCTTCATACCCCATTGAGAGTAGATTACAAAGGAGGCTTCAAAATTCTTCAGGAAGGTGAAGTGATTGGACATCGTCCAGGTAAAGCGCGGTTCCCTGTATCCAATAAACTGTTTGTCATCGTCGGTCAGGATGCTGTCTCCGTTCACATCCTCCATATGGATATCACCGGGCAACTCCTGCCATATGTCAGCCTCTTCTTCTTCTCCCACCTTCCAGGTTCCCAGTGGTTTGTAATCCCAGATAACATCCTTGGCCTCCCCGATAAACCAGTTATTGTCAATGTCATTGGGCTCCTCCTGCCCGATTACATTCCCTGATTCATCAACCACATCAAGCATCTCCCCGGTTATTGAAATGATCTTGTTCCTGTTCATGGAAAAAATCAGGTCCGTCCGCCAATCAAAATTGCTCTTTTTCATATTCAGGCTGTTCAATGTCAGCTCAAATCCCTTGTTCTGAACCTCTCCCAGGTTGGCATATACCCTGTCGAAACCCGTAATGGAAGGCAATTCCCGGTTCACAAGCACATCGGTTGTGGACATCAAATAACCTTCAATGGATCCGGAAAGTCTTCCGTCCAGTACCCTGAAATCGATACCCAGGTTGAGTGATTCAGTTCCCTCCCATTTCAGGTCCTTATTTTCCATGGTATTGATCGCCAGGGTCGGGGTGATGATATAGGCACCGCTCTGATCGGCATTCAGGGTCTTGCCACTGACAATTCTTGAGAGTGCAGCATAGTTTCTGATATCGCGGTTCCCGTTTACTCCCCATGAAGCTCTTATCTTCAAATAATTGATGAAATCTACATTAAAAAAATTCTCCTCTGAGACCACCCAGCCAGCTGCCGCGGCAGGAAAAGTTGCCCTCGGGTTGGAGTACCCGAACAGGGAAGAACCGTCACGGCGGACCGACAAAGTCAGCAGATACTTGCTTGCGAATCCGTAATTCAGCCTTGCCATCAGGGCATCGGCAGACTGGACCTCGTCATATCTTTCATCATCGGTAATATCCTCTGTGGTTAACTGGGGCAAGGTCCCTGTTGACATATCGTGCCATCCCAGGACATCGTTGGGGGAGAAATCCCGGTTTGACATACCATCAACATCGTATCTGAACCTTTCAGCATTTGCAAGCAGGGTAACATCTACTCTATGCAAGTCCAGGAAAGTGCGGTTCCAGTTAATAATATTATCAACCTGCCATTCCCGGGTTATACTGTGTTCCCTCGATGCCGCTCCACCAAATAGAGCCCATTCGGGATGTTCAGATGAATCGTGGATAAAGTTATGATAGAATTCCATCCTGGTGGTGAAATTCATGGTATAAGTAATCCCGAAAGGCAGCTCCAGCACGGAATAGAGTTTAGGGAATAAACTGAAGTTTTCCCTTTCCCTTTCCCTATATGTCAGATCAAGTAACGGGTGCTGCTGATGATCATCATTAGTGAACAACCTCAGTGTGGTGCTGTCATCGGACCAGTAGGAACCGTACGGGGAAAGTCCTCTGTAATCACCTCTATCGGCCGGAACCGAACTCTCATCCCTGTATGAGAACGAAGCATTCAGTCCTACGGTAAGGAATTTTGCTGCCTTACCCTCCAGGTTCACTCTTGACCGGATCGATGAATATTCATCACCAATTGTAAGGGCCTCATTATCCAGGTATCCCATCGACCAGTAGTAGTTGAAATCCTCCTTCTGCCCCGAAAGGCTTACATTATAGTCCTGCCTGATACCGGTATGAAATATTACATCTTCCCAATCCATCACTTTCCCTGCTTTGTAGTTTTCTGCTTCCAGGGGAGTAAGGTGTAAATTTGCCAGCCATGCGTCAACCATATACTCTTCGGTTGTTCCGTTATAGTCCAGCCATCCCTGGAGTTCTTGCGGATCAAGGGTACGGGGATCATCCAGCCAGGTCAATTCTTCATATTCAAAATTTTTACTAAAAACCGATTTCCACCAGTCGGTTCTCCATTGGAGAAAACCCTCAGCATCGTAAGGATTCATCCTGTTTGCCTCGGTAGCAATTCCAATGGTGCTGTTTACTGTAATGGTCGGCCTGTCCCCTGTACCTTTCTTTGTGGTAATCGATATTACCCCGTTGGTCGCCCTCGACCCGTATACAGCAGCTGAGCTTGCATCTTTCATCACATCCAGCCGTTCGATGTCATCGGGATTAATATCGGCGAGGTCCCCGTTAAATATTACTCCATCCAACACTATCAGCGGACTTGAACCGGCAGTTAGTGTGGTCTCACCGCGAATGAGCAATGAGCTGTTCCCTTTAGCATTAATGGAATAACCGGTAGTCATTCCTGCTATGGTGGTACGGAGCATATCACTGACAGAGTTTGGTGAATAATCACTCACATCTTCACCTTTTACCTGTGTAATGGCCCCGGTCAGGTCCGATTTCCTCGCGGAACCGTACCCGATGACCACTACCTCATCCAGTTCGGTAATGCCGAGTTCCAGCTCCACATCGATGACCCTCTGTCCGGCCACCGGAATTTCCACTGAATTATACCCCACATAGGAAAATACCAGTATGGCATTCTCATCAGGCACCTCTATGGTGTAATTCCCTACCAGATCGGTAAGGGCACCAACAGAGGTCCCCTGCACTATTATAGTAACTCCCGGCAGGGCCTCTCCAGTTTCTACATCCGTAACAGTACCGGTTATTTCCAGTTGCTGAAGGGTTGGGCTGTTGTAACTGCCAGGATCGCCTGTTGATACAGCACCGGGATCTGCGGCAGATAGGTTCCATATGCCGCATACTGATAAAAATGCTGAAATAAACAGGGTAAGTAAGATTTTGTAACATTTTCGGACAGGGTTGTACCCGCCAGAATCTTCAAGATGTTGTTTCATAGTTAAGGGTGTTAGTTTTAACAATCTGGTTCTTAGGATAGTGATTTAACAAAGAGATTATAAATATAATCACCGAAAATATATCAATTTATATTTGATTTACCAAAAAAACCGACAGATGCAGGGAGATGACTATATCTCCCTGTTATATACCGAACGGTAAAAAAGAAAACCCCGGAATCGAAGACCCCGGGGTTTACCTTACTCTAACGAAAAACTAAAATTAACTATTGCAGAATCAATTTGAGGGTTTGGGTTCTTTCAGAAGTTGTTACGTCAACGAAATACATTCCTTTTGCATATGATGACATATCAAGCTCGGTCGATGCACCTGAAAGGTTGTACCTGCTGGCTACCAGCTGTCCGTTGATGTTGAATATCTCGTAACTGAAATTATCTGATGAAGGATTGGAAATATATACTCTTCCTTCAGCAGGATTCGGGTAAACAATACCTGACAGTTCATCGCTGAGTGTATTGATCCCGGTACCTTCGGTAAAGGTCACAACCAGTGTTGGGGCATCTGCAACATTTCCCGCTCCATCATCATAGGCTCCATCATAGGATTCAGCTTCCCGGTGTGCCTTTACAGTCTCATCGTCCGTGAGACAGATCATAATGCTATTGCCTGGGGCCCATCCGGGCAGACCAATAATTTCCTGAATAATTGCGCTAATATCAGGGGTCTGTTCAGCTGCACTTCTTGCATGCTCTATTCCCACCCAGGGATCCGGGCTCCAGCCTGTAATCTGAGCTGTGGTCTTGGGGCGCCTTGTAATATCACCCGGAGTTTCAGTGATAGGCAAGGAGGTATTGGCTTCCGCTGCTCCCCATATGTCCAAGGTAATTACCTCCTCATTATCAGTGTCAGCACTGAATTGAACATAAGCATTCGTAATAGTAGCACCTACAGGAATCTGAACATTCCTGAAACCTACGCCTACCACCTGGTGGATGCCTTCGCTTTCAGTGCAAAGTTCCAGGTCGGAACTGCCATGATCCATATAGTTGGCAGGGTTATCTCCATCTGCTTCTAATTGTTCCTCGCAATCATCCTCGGCAACGCTGACCGGTACTTCAATTGTTGTCTGTGCAAAGGCTGTAAATGCAAACATCATCATGGCTGTAAAGACCATCGCAAATCTTGTGTAAAATTTTGTTTTCATTATTTTATTATTGTTAATGGATTGTAAATTTTAATTCTATTTATATGAATATCCGGATACGCCCAGGTAACCGAAACTTAATTTTATCGGTCCCTGAGCGTAACTTCTTTGAAACTACATCTCCCGGGAAATCTTATTCTGGGGTTCATTGTTGGGGTTTTAGGATGTCTAAGTTGTTTTAGGGTTTTAAAGTTAAGGATGTCAAGGCAATAAAGATAAAATTAAGTTCAATTAAATTGTTATGTAACATGTTGGTTATTATACTATCTAATTTACTGTTTGAACCTTAAAAATAAATTAAGAAAACATTAAAATGTGAATTAATTCAATATTTCCTCTGCCCGAACCGGGATATTACCCCACATCCTAATTGTATCCCGGATTTTGCTCCATGGGCGTGGTCAGGTTAGCATCGATCATAGCCTGGGGTATGGGGAAAAGTTTATCCCTTTCAGTAATAAATTCTCCGCCGTTATGATTGTACAACCTGGTCCTTTCGAGCCACTTATCCGTTCTCAGCAGGGTCCACCTGCGATCTTCTTCCAGGATTAATTCGCGTGATCTCTCATCCAGAATAAAATCCATGGTGATGTCACCGGCAGATACCTCGCTCGCATTGGCCCTTCTCCTTAATACATTGATGGTTTCTGCGGCACCCGGATTATCTCCGATAAGGTGCTGTGCTTCAGCTTTTAAAAGGTATGCTTCGGCTAACCTGAGGAAAATAACTTCCGCATAATTGTAGTGGCCAGCAATGTCATTGGGATCCGGCCCTGCATCAAGCTTTCTTGAAAATGGCCAATCCGCCCTGAACTGGGTTGCACGCGTGATATCCTCACTCCAGTCCAGCCAAATGGTATCTCCATAACTGTATCCCTCGGGTAATCTGTCAGCAGGATAAGGGGCATTTCCTGCCTCATCCTGCAAGATAAAGAACTTTCGTATGGCATATGGTGAACCCCTGTCATCC
>CAZIAU010000202.1:0-5913 GCA_964536755.1 uncultured Bacteroides sp.
TTCAGGTGTTCAATCTCCTTTTCCATGGCGCTCTTGATATAGTTGGTTACCTCCATGGAGGTTTGTTTGGTATTGTATATGAGCGACGATTCAGAGGCAAGGATATTGGAAGGGATAAATAAAACTGCATAGTACCCCGTTTCATCGAATCCATTCCTCAAAGTCTCAATGGAGATACCCTCAATTACCTGGAATTTGAGGTATTTGGTATCAGGAATAACGCAGGTGGGGCCCTTCGCACTATATTCCGTAAAAAGCCTGGAGTCATCAATTACCACCACAGTTTTCTCCTCCTTGTCCTCCATGGTGGCAAAGTACATGGGTATAAGCACATAGGCTGCGAAGATGAAGGGCCCCAGGATGGACATGATCAGGAAGGACTTTTTCCGTATCCTGGTGGTGTATTCCCTGGTTATGATCAGCGCTATTTTACTCATGGCGGGCATTATTCTTTTTTGAGGCATCATTGACTACCTGGATGAATATGTCGTTCATGCCGGGCAGGATCTCATTAAAGGATTTAATTTCAGTAATATCAACCAGGCTCCTGATCAGGTCTCCTGTATTCTCTCCCTTATTGATCCTGATGGTTGCCTGTTGTCCCCGACTATTGACTTCCATATGCAACAGTTCAAACCTGCTGTCCAGTCCCCCGCTCAATTTCCCGGGATCTCCCTGAAAGGTTACCCTGTACTTATTATCCCTGTATTGTTCTCTTATATGGGATATTTCCCCCTGGAGAATGGTCTCCGATTCATTGATCAGGGTGATGTGATCACAGAGCTCTTCCACCGATGCCATATTGTGTGTGGAAAAGATGATGGTTGCTCCGTTCTCTTTCATATTAAGGATCTCCTGCTTCAACAGGTTAACATTGATTGGATCAAACCCGCTGAAGGGTTCATCAAATATCAGCAGTTCCGGTTCGTGAAGAACTGTGGTAATAAACTGGACCTTCTGAGCCATACCCTTGGAAAGTTCTTCCACTTTTTTGCCCCACCAGGGCACCATCTCAAATTTTTCAAACCATACTTTCAGCCTCTTTAAAGCTTCATTCCGCGACAGTCCCTTCAGCTGGGCCAGGTATAAAGCCTGTTCCCCCACCTTCATCTTTTTGTAGAGCCCCCGCTCTTCCGGCAGATAACCTATCTGATGGCGGTGTTCACTGTTGATGGGGATCCCCCTGAAGAAAATGGTACCTTCATCGGGTGCGGTTATCTGGTTGATGATCCTGAGAAGAGTGGTCTTTCCTGCACCATTGGGTCCCAGCAATCCGTAAATACTCCCTTCAGGAACATTCATGGATACTTTGTTCAATGCCCTGTGGCCGCTGAAATCCTTGACAACTGCATCTGCAGTGAGAATTTTAGCTTCGCTGAGCTCGCTGGCCCGGTTCATTCAAAAAAGTTTTTCACCCGGTTGAAAAAACCGGATTCCGATTTTTCGGGCCTGGGAGTAAAGGTATCCGATTGCTCCATTTTTTCAAAGATCTTTCGCTCTTCTTTATCCAGTGATTTCGGTATCCAGACGTTGATCTGTACCAGGAGGTCTCCCCGTCCGTACCCGTTCACTTCCGGGACACCCTTTCCCCTGAGCCGAAGGATCCTTCCCGGTTGGGTTCCCGGTTCAATCTTGATTTTTGCTTTGCCTTCCACTGTCGGGATCTCAACTGTGGCCCCCAGTGCGGCCTGCGGTATGCTCAGGTAGAGGTTGTATACCAGGTCGCTTCCGTCCCTGGTGAGATGCGGATGACTCTCTTCCTGGATGATCACCAGAAGGTCTCCGTTGACCCCTCCCCGCCTGGCAGCATTACCCTTTCCGCTCATTTTTACCTGCATTCCCTCCGCTACACCGGCCGGAATATTGATCTTAATGATCTCCTCTTTTTTAACAATGCCTTCACCGTAGCAGGCCTCACATTTCTGGGAAATTGTCTGTCCCTCGCCATGACAGGTAGGACAGGTGGTGGCGGTTTGCATCTGTCCCAGGAAAGTGTTGGTAACACGGGTAACCTGACCCCTTCCGTTACATGTGCTGCAGGTTTCCTTTGCGGTTCCGTGTTTGGCACCCGATCCGCCACAGGCATCACAGGCCACATATTTTTTAACCTTGATTTTCTTCTCCACACCGTTGGCGATCTCCTGCATGGTCAGCTTAACCTTGACCCTCAGGTTAGAACCCTTGGTTACACCACCCCCCCGGGATGATCCCCCAAAACCGCCGAATCCGCCGAATCCGCCGAATCCTCCAAAGATATCACCGAACTGGGAGAATATATCCTCCATGCTCATTCCCCCGCCAAATCCTCCGGCCCCTCCGTTTTCGAATGCGGCATGACCGAACTGGTCGTATTTGCTTCTTTTCTGGGGATCGGATAATACCTCATAGGCCTCCGCAGCCTGTTTGAATTTTTCCTCGGCGGCACTGTCACCCGGATTCTTATCAGGATGGTATTTCAGGGCCTGTTTCCGGTAAGCCTTCTTGATCTCCTCCTGAGAAGCATCTTTGGATACTTCCAATATTTCGTAAAAGTCTTTTTTCCCCATATGGATCTCTTATTCCCCGATAATAACTTTTAAGCTATTCCCCAATAACAACTTTTGAGTAGCGCAATACCTTTTCATTCAGGAAATATCCTTTCTGAACAACATCCACCACCTTACCTTTAAGTTTTTTGGTCGGTGCGGGGATCTTGGTAACGGCTTCATGAAGGTCTGTATCGAATTCCTTATTTATCGCCTCGATCTCTTTTAAACCGTGCTGGGTAAGGAATCCGTTGAATTTTCCTGAAATAAGTCTGAGCCCCTCTTTCACTGCCTCAATGTCTTTGGCTTCATCCACTGACTGCAAAGCCCTGTCGAAATCGTCCGCAACAGGCAACAGTGCACCCAGCAGGATCTCATTGGCACTTTTCTGCAATTCGATCTTCTCCTTCAGGGTCCGTTTCCTGAAATTGTCATATTCGGCTGACAACCTCAGGTATCTGTCCTGCAATTCTGCCAGTTTTTCTTCTGCTGTGGGTTCCTTTTCCTCCTCTTCGGCTTGCTCCTCCTCCGGTTCTTCCGGGGCTTTCTCATTTTCAACCTCTTCATGAACCTGTTCTTCGGTAGCTGTTTCTTTTTCTTCCGTCTTTTTATCTTTCTGATCTACAGCCTTTTCTGACTTCTTTGACATATTTTATATCGTTATTAAAGTTCTCTAATTTCTCCCAGATATGACAAATATTGCGCCATAGCCCGAGTTTTGACAAAATGTCACAACCCGGATTACAGAAGCGATGGGTCGAATTTTTTCCTGCGGTTCTGACGGACTCTCAGCAGAATGAACAGAAGGGTGAAAAAAACAATAAATCCGCCTATGACCAGTGTCTGCCAGGTACGGTTATCATGGGCTGACAGCAGGATAACTTCGTGCTTGATCAGATAGCCCGTTAAAACATTCAAAAGACATTCCGGGATCAGCCCTATAACGGTTCCCAGGAAGAAGGAGCGGGTGGATATGCTGCTCAGGGGGAAACTGAAGTTGATAATGTTCGTGGGAATAATATAGATGGATCTGCTAAAGACCACGCTCCACATACCATATTTTTCTATCCTTTTATTGATGCGCCTTATCAGTTTCTTTTTTCCGTACCGCTCACTGAAATAAGAAGAAAAGGCAAAACGGACCATATAGAATGTGGCCATGACTGCCACAATGTTTATACCCCAGCAGATCAAAACAGCCGGACTGAAATTCAGCAGAAATCCCAGGGCCAGTGAGAGGTAAAAGACAGGCAGTCCGGACAGTGTACTCAGAAGGGTAAATGCACACAGCAACACCACCAGGTATTGATGTCTCTGGTCAGGTACAAGGATACGTTCAAAAAGCAGGGTTTCCGCATCACTGCCAGCTGTCAGCCAGATAAACGCCCCGACTGTGATCACAATAAAGGAAATGATTATTATCCTCAGCTGTTTCATAATTGCACTCTGCACTCTGCACTACGCACTAATACTCTCCGGTTGTCCGGTAAAGGTACAACCATCCCGTATAGAGGTTAGTGGATGCAGTTTCCGGTTCCTGTCCTCCGGAAGATGAAGTTCCCCCTGTCTGGTTATTCTTGTTGCCCCTGTTCAGTTTCCAGTTTTCGATGATGTTCAGATCCTTATATTCTAATCCGTCATATCCGGTGGCTTCAACCACAAAATAGTACTGGCCCTGGGGAGCCCTCCGGTCGCTGTCACGAACATTGCCATCCCAGCCGTCCCAGTCGTATATATTTTCTATCTCACGTTTGTAAACCACTTTGCCGGTACGGTCCACGATGGTAATCCTGCACGATTCAAGTGACTGGTGCTTGAAGACGAAGAAGTCATTCATTCCGTCACCGTTGGGAGAGAATACATTGGGAATGAGCAGCTGCGAAGGAACCACGAAAATTCCCTGTTCCAACCTGAAAGTATCCGGACAACCCACCTCGCTCAGCGAAACTAAGTAGGGATAGTAATATTCATCGGCTGTTTCATAGGTGAATTCAACATCCTCCTCCACGTCGTATGTGATTTCACTCTGTTTGATCCCTCCGAGAGTATCCAGGAAGACCCATTCAAAGGAGTCCCCGTTTTTCGACTCGTTGTTGAACCTTACCGTGAGCATGGCATCCAGGCTTCCTTTATCCTTGCTCCAGGAACCGGTCAGCTCAGGATCATACTCCCCGGTCACTTTATCCAGGTACTCAACGGTAAATTCAGCCTTTGTTTCAATGCTTTCATAGAGTACCGAATCGACTTCCACCATCCCCAGTTTGTCGGTGGCAGTCAGAATATACCAGGTATCCTCAACAGGGGGGAGGTAGGTAATGTTGGGATCAAGGTCAGTGGAGTCGTGGAAGATCCTCAGATCCTCATTATCGGAGGTCCATTTGAACTTGTAATCAACCCGGAGCACCAGCCTGTCACGGGAAACCGGATCGTAGTATACCATGGTATCGGGAGTGACAGCACCCGATAGGGCAAGGAAATGACAATATTTCTTTGTAGGCCTGACCTGGCCGTCGGCCGTTTTGTCTACTTCTGCCCTGAAATTATCCAGCATCACCCATGCGATCATGGAGGTGTCAACAGCGGCACCATCTCTGATACTTACCAGGTATCCCCCGTCCTCCAGTCCGGATATGGAGGAAGCGGGTTTATTTAGATCCTCTCCAACCAGGATATCGAAAGCACCCGTTGCAGGATTGTACCTGTGCCATTCAAAATCATAACTATCAGATCCCGGCAGGGTGGCCGACAGGGTCCCGGTTTTTGGAACCTGGTTTAGCTGGTAGAAAACAAAAAGCGGATCTTTCCCTGCTTTTGCCGAATAGGATAGACTGTCCACATGGTCGGCCGTGGAAGAGGAGATCTGAGCCACGGTAACACCCGGTGCAGACAGGCAGAGGATCAGTCCGGTCAGGAAGATATTAAAAGCCGATCGGTGACGCGACATTTTTAATGTTTAAACTATAAACGAATTATTGTCAAAATATTATACATACCAAAGGCCAACAAAATTGCAACTTTTAGAAAAACTGTGCAATAAAATGTGAATTGTCCTGCGATTTACCGTAATTATAATCCATGAACAAGTGTTATCTTAGCCAACCCGGACCAAAGCAGAAATGAGTGGAATCGATTAAGCAGGATTTGAATGAGGCGCAGCAGAAGGCGGTGTTAAAACACAGGGGTCCCGCACTGGTCATTGCAGGAGCGGGGTCTGGTAAAACAAGGGTCCTTACCTACCGGATTGCCTACCTCCTTTCCCTGGGGATCCCGCCTTCAAGGATACTGGCGCTGACCTTTACCAACAAGGCTGCCAATGAAATGAAGGAGCGCATAGCAAAAATGGTGGCACCCGGACTGGCAGGCCGACTGTGGATGGGAACCTTTCATT
>CAZIAU010000203.1:0-5911 GCA_964536755.1 uncultured Bacteroides sp.
AAAGATATATTTTTAATAGTAAAATACTTGATTCAACTTGTAAATGGTGTAGGAGAAGTAGACGATATCGACCATTTTGGGACTAGAAGAGTTAGGAATATTGGAGAACTTATTCAGAATCAAGTAAGGATTGGTCTTTCCAGGATGATCCAAATAGAATTCAATTACCCAAGGATTCTTCGTTTACTGTTTTGGATCAAAACAAGTTTTATGATGCTTTTGTTGATGATCTTAAGAAAGCAAAATCTAAAATTACAATTTTAATTGTTCTGAGATCTCCAGCATCCTTATAATGGATCCTCTGGCTTTATCCATTATTTCTTTCTCCAGTTCAATTTCTGGAAGCTCATACTTCAAAGTATTATAAATCTTTTTAAGTGTAATCAACTTCATATACCTGCAATTGCTGCATGCACAAGTAGAATCATTTGGAGGAGCTGGTATAAATGTTTTATGAGGGCTTGCTTTTTTCATCTGGTGCAGAACTCCTGATTCAGTAGCCACTATATATACCATTCCCTCATCCTCAATAGTGAAGTTCAATAATGATGTTGTAGATCCAATATGTTCTGCTACAATAAGAACCGGCTTCTCACATTCGGGATGAGCTATGATTTTAGCATCCGGATGCTCTTCCTTAAGCTCCAGAATCCTTTCCAGGCTGAACTCCTCATGAACATGACAGGCACCGTCCCACAGGACCATTTCTCTGCCTGTAACACCGTTTAAATAATTACCCAGATTCCTGTCAGGCGCGAATATTATCTTTTCATCTGCGGGAAGACTGTTTATAATCCCAAGAGCATTTGAAGAGGTACATATTATATCGGTAAGAGCTTTAATTTCGGCAGTTGTATTTACATATGAAATCACCGTATGTCCGGGGTACTGCTTTTTAAAAACTTTAAAGTCCTCTGCCCTGCAGTTATCGGCAAGAGAACAACCTGCCTTCAAGTCAGGAATAAGCACCTTCTTTTCAGGTGCAAGTATTTTAGCTGTTTCAGCCATAAAATGAACCCCTGCAAAAAGAATAATATCTGCCCCGGTACTGGCTGCCTGCTGGGATAAGCCAAGACTGTCACCCACATAATCGGCTAAATCCTGTATCTCCCCCTCCTGATAAAAATGTGCCAGTATAACAGCATTTTTTTCCTTTCTCATTCTTTTAATTTCCTCAACTATATCTATGGATTTATCCACATCCCTGTCAATATATCCCAGTTTCAGAAAATCCGGTTTTTCAACACTATTCATATTATAAATAAAATATTATATTGAATAAAACTCAGTAAATAATAATGATATTCAGTTCATATTGTTTTAAAAAAAGAGATACTATATTTGGTATTCTATTTATTTAAATAATAATCACATACTATTAACAATTGTCCGGTTTGTTAAGTTCTGAAAACTGGTAATTTAGAAAATCATTTAACAACTGTTAATATACGGGACCGATTAAAAATAAATTAAAGAATCAAAGATAGTCACTGTTGACAATCTGTTCATCTTTTATGATATAATTTGAAGTAATTTAGAATAGAGAATGTATTGTTAATCAGTCAGGCTGTTATTAAAATAAATAAACAACAAATCAACTGATCACTTGTTTAAACATAACAATAAAACAGAAAAAATGATAGCAATTGCATCGGACCATGCCGGCTATAATATGAAAGAGTCCCTTAAAAAATATCTGGAAGATCGGGGTTTCAATATAAAAGACTATGGTACAGACTCAAATAAAGATGTAGACTATCCTGATTTTGGTCATCCTCTTGCTATTGCTGTGGAAAAAGGTAATTGTGAACTGGGTATATCCCTCTGCGGAAGTGGAAATGGAATTAATATGGTTACAAATAAACACCAGGGAATACGCGGCGCTTTGTGCTGGAACCCGGAAATTGCCAGACTGGCCAGGAAACACAATAATGCAAACATTTGTTCCCTTCCTGCAAGGTTTGTTGATATCAAACTGGCCATTGAAATAGTTGATGCTTTTTTATCTACGCCATTTGAGGGTGGCAGGCATATAAAGAGAATAGAAAAAATAGCGGATAAACAACAATAAAATGTTATCCAATACCAGCAAATATGCTGTCAGAGCTGTTATTTATCTGGCCCTTTTCTCATCTGATGGAAAAAAAGTTGGAATAAAAGAAATATCGGGGGAACTTGGAATACCGACCCCTTTTCTTGGAAAAATTCTGCAGATGCTGGCAAAGCAAAAAATCCTTAATTCCACAAAGGGACCGAACGGAGGATTTAACCTGCTGAGCCCGGCCTGTGATATTACACTGATGGATATTGTTGAGATTATTGACGGAAAAGACAGTTTTAACAACTGTGTGATAAGGACATCTGCATGTAGTTCAAATACCCCGTGCAGCATGCACGATAAAATTGCTCCTCTTAGAAAAGAGATGAAGAGTATTTTTATGACCGAAACCATTGCAGACCTGGCAGCTGAATTCAAAAAGGGAAAAGAGAGAATCAGGATCTGAAATTCCGGAAAATTCTGTAAGCCAGGTATCCCCCACCAAGGCCACAAAAATTAGCAAAAAGATCCATCCATTCTGCCGAACGTGTTGCCACAACAGTTGCCTGTAAAATTTCAAGGATTGCGCTCATGGTAAATATTATAAGGACGAGCAGCAAGTGATATAGTCTGCAGTTAATTTTACAGCGGCTTTCAAGAAGAGCAACAAATCCCAAAAAGGCATACATGGAAAAATGAACGATCTTATCCATTGATGTTATAGAAAAAAGATAAGAATCGGGTATGCTGCTGCTCGGAATCAGACTTAGAAGTGCAATGATAATTGCAACCAGAATGGAAAATTTATACCGGAAGACGTAACTTAGCATGTATCGAGGTTATTTAACCTGGACAAATATGACAATTATTTTGAAATGACACTGAAGGAACTGCTCGACAATCTCAAAAATGAGCATATAGAGACCTGGTTTGACCTGGGCCTCTTCATTGACCGCTTAAAAGAAGAGCAGGATTTTCCTTCCTTCTGGATAGAAGGATCGTATGATGATTTTAAGGAACATCTCAGGAAAGGAGGAATTGCATTTCTTACTTTCCACTATATGGTGGATGGGGTAACCATTGAAGTGGAAAAGTACGCCTCACTAATTAGAAGAAATATCCCCGGAGTACAAATTCATTACATTGCAGGGGAAATCCAATCGAAAGCGGCGCCATATATCAATGAAGAATATAATCTATTTGTTGTTCCGGAAATGAGAGGTTTCAATGACTGGGAGCTTTACAGGGATTTCTATTTTACGAGGCTTGAACGTGGAAATGAAACATATAATCAGCTAATCCTGAAATTGTGGGAGCAGACACTTATAATTGTAGAAAAGCTGGGCAGATATATTGAAGAAAACGGAATAAATCTGCTTTATGTGATCAATATTTGCTCAAACCCGGGAAATGTGTCTCTGGCCCTGGCCACAGTGTTGATTTCAGAGTATATGAGCATACCGGTGATCAATAATAATCATGATTTCTACTGGGAAGGGGGAATGTGTAAGGCTGACAGGAAAAAATCCAATTCCAAACATGGTCCCAGGGATTTCTTCTTTACCAATTGCCACCTGGGGGAAATATTCTCTGTTATTGAGGTGTTATATCCCTGGCAGTCAAGGACCTGGATGAATGTTAATATTAACAGGGGACAGTCTGAACATATAATCAGGTACAATGGCCACAATCCGGCAAATGTTCTGGAAATAGGCACAGCAGTTGATACATCTCTGTATACAAAGAATGATAAAAGAAAGAACATTAATACGTTTGTACAGATCGAGAAGATCCTGTCAAGATATACAAATAAACTGGTCAGTTATTCGGTGGAGGATGTGCTTGACCGGGACCTTGTTGCAGAAAAAAATCCCCGCCCCATTTTAATCGGGGCCCGGACCGGTTCGGTGGACAGGTTTATCAGTGAGAATATAATCCTGCTTCAACCAACAAGGATAATTTCCCGTAAGCATATTGAGACCTCATTCAATCTCCTGCTAAAAATGTTTGACGTGGAAGAAATGTTACTCCGGTTCAGGAAAACCTCCCACATGAAAATAACGTTGCTTATTACCGGGCCAATTGCAGCAGGACATTTTAATTATTACAGGAAACTTGTGGGCCGTTTCAGCGAATTGTTAAGCCAGGTTCTTCCTGAATTGAAAAACAGGGTATTCCTGGGATTATTTTTTGGTGAGCTTGACAAGGATTCTTTTAAAGAGCGTTTTGAACACCCCGTTGGAATCTCTGAAATGTACAATATATCGTCCCTTGTTCTTTTACCCAGCAAGACAGAAGGAAGAGGTTTACCTATCATTGAAGCAACAGCATGCGGGACGCCAATATTTTGCAGAAGGTATGATCCTGAGACTGTTTATTCTGAAGTTATTGGTGAACATCTCGAAGAAAGGAACAGATTAAAGGTCCTGGAGTTCAGGGGAAAGAAAATCAGTAAGGAAATAGTAAACAGGATCATCAACCGGATGTTCTTCCCTCACAACTACACGGAAGAATTCAGGCATAACCGAAGGGTGGTACACCGGAGGTACAGCCTTGATGCACTCAATGAAAATATATACCAGATACTGCGACGCATCTATTTACAACTGGAAAACAATCAAAAGAATTACAGGATCTCATATGAAATAATTGATGACTACAGGGAGATGGTCAAATTTAAAAATGACGATTTGAAACAGCTTCTGGATACCCGCAACAGGCATTATCTTCCCGGATATGGCAGATTGTCATTTATGATCATGCTTAAATCACTCATCGATCCAAGCAGTTTCAGGGTGGAACAACAGATCATACGGGGAATGGCCTTTCATTTTGCCAGGACAATTATTAAGAATGACCCGGATACGGAATATTTACCCAATGAAAAAGTAAATAATTTTTATAATTCCGTAGAAACACTATTTATTATTAGAGAAGGAGAGACTTCAATTCAGCATGATCATTCCATGTCATACCGTCACAGGAACCAGTATCATTATCCATATCAGGAATTCACTTTCCAGGAACTGACAGGTATGATTAATCTCCTGTATATAAAGATTATTCAGCCGGCCCCCGTGAACCGGGTCGATATGAGTACACAATTCTTCACAGATTGGGACCTGGCCCTTCTGCAGCTTACAGGCAGTTCACATCTGGCCATTGATAACAGAAAAAAGCTTATTGAACGGTTACAGACAAACCTTCCAATTGCATATTTTCCCGGAGCATATATCATGTATGAACTGGAATTCTTTGCGCTGCAATCGATCCGGTCAAGACTTTCACTGCCCATAGAACAAACCCTTACAAGGGAGCTGCTGAACGGGAAAGCCAGAGGACTTCAGCCGGTTTACATTTTTGCGCAGGATAAGAACCTTGGAAGGCAATTGAATAAGGATGAAATTATAGATTATATAGTGAACGGAGAATCAGAGGAGCTGAAACTCCTTTATGAATTTAAGATAATACAGATCATCCGTACAAAGCAGGTATGTGTTGGTATACATTTTCCCCAGTTGGGAAAAAAAGCCCTGAAAGCATTAAGACGGATCAGGGAACAGAAAGGGTACATCCTTACAAACCGAAGCAATGCGGCCATGATGACCGACCTGGTGGATATGGATCGTTTCCATATCGGAAAAGTGATAAATCAGTTCACTGCAAACATTATGGGGATTGATCTAAATAGTGGTTATATACAGTATGTTCCGGCAGGAGTGAGGGCAACCCTCTCTTATCCAACTCCTGTACAGACAGCAAAGGACTTTGACAATGCCCTGAATAGTGATCTGTTTAAATCCCTGGTTAAAAAACACGGAGAATTGAAAGTGATGAGGACAATTAAGGAAGATGCGGCGGAGAGAGGAAGCC
>CAZIAU010000204.1:0-5904 GCA_964536755.1 uncultured Bacteroides sp.
AAACATAGATAAGTATGATCATCAGTATCATACCCTTCGGACCTGCAAATTCCATTTGTAACTGTTTCTCAATGAAATTGAAAAGATTTATATAGATAGTTACCAGGTCCTTTCCGTACAGAATGAAAAGACTGAAGAGTTTATGCAGAATAGTACTTAACAGTGCTCCTATTCCAGCGAACAGGTACCCTATCAGATTTCTCCCGAGCAGGTAAATGAATATATCCATGATCACAGCCTCCATCATAATTCCGGTCATGGGACCAAGGATTACGGCGCTTGGTGACAGCGACTTCATCAGGCCACAGATGATACCTGCGCGCCATATCAGGCCTTTAAAATTCCAGACCTGAAGAAAAGAGATCATAAGAAGGACCGAAAACAGAGCCAGAATGGTCCCTGAAAAAGGCAGGTGCAGGTTGTGTAACATACTTCCTACGATAATCTCAAAACTGGCCCACAGTCCGCCGGCAACAGCGGCCTTTAACCATAAACTGTCCGAATCTGTTCTCATTTAAAGGTCCGGGGCAATTTAATCAGATCCTCCTCCTGGTTGATATTCAAAAAGATATTTTCCCTGTAAAAGGAGATGTTTTCTTTCAGAATGATAGTTTTGCTTCTTGCATGGGGGATCGCTTTGTGTACCGCATAAATATGTTGGTCCATCAGATCTTTCAGGATACCGGTCATACGTTTTCTGTAAACAGCACATAAAGGTTCCGGCCTGTGTGGACTCAAAGCCGGGACAACCAGATCATAATTTTCGATCTCCCCCAGAAGATATTCCAGCAATTCTTTGCTGACCAGTGGCATATCATAGGAGAGTACAATATTAATATCGTTGGCAGATGCTTTCAGACAGGTATAGATTCCACCCATGGGTCCTATTCCCTCCATTTCGTCGCATACCGTCGGATAGTCCCAGGTCATGGCAGAATTTTTGCAGGTACTGATCATGATTTCATCACAAATATCCTCAAGCACCTTCAGGGGGTAATGGTACAGGAACTGGTCCCCAATTTTCATGATCCCTTTTTCCCGGCCCATTCGCTTACTCATTCCTCCTGCCAGTAATATCCCGGATATTTTTATTTTAGAATTGTTCATCAAAGTCATTGAAGAAGTGACGCAAAGTAAGAATGTTTATTTTAAATTAGGGATATTATACCATAACTATTTATAATGACCGAGACCATTAAATTGAAGAGGGATGAGGTGAACTCCAACTTTTCCGGTAAAGACTATTATGACCTGGTAATCATTGGATCCGGGCTGAGCGGACTATCAACCGGCCTGATGTGGCTTAAAAACACCGAAAATAAAAAGACACTGATTGTAGAAAAAAATTCTTATCCCGGAGGATACAGTACTGCATATGAACGGGAGGGTTACGTATTCGAAACAACTCAGTTGTTTCCTGATATCGTTGATATCCTCGATTATCTGGGCCTTGAAATTAAGTTGAAGCCGTATGAAAAGGATTTTATGCGAAGACTGGTAGTGGACGGGGAAAGGGTTGAGGAATACAGGATTCCTGCAGGAGCCGAAAATTTCAAAGCCTACCTGGTCGAAAAGTTTCCGGAAGATGCGGACAAAATAAGGGCTTTCATGGATTATTCGGTCGACATGTTCAGGCAGGTAAGAAAATTAAAAGCTAATTCCAGATTCAGGGACAAGATAGTGATCCCGTTCCAGGCTCCCAAAGTGGTTGCTAATCTGAACCGGACATATTCCGGATTGCTTGATAAGTTCGGGATTACAAATCCCGGGTTACGGGAGGTGATGGAAACTTTCACCTCTTTCTCCGGTGTTCCATCAAACAGGGCTTCTTCGATCATGGCCACCGGAGCCATGCTTTCATCCATGACCCGGTGTTTCAGGCCCTACGGCTATTTTGATGAATATCCTGCAAAAATGGCCACGCTGTTCCAGGAACGGGGTGGGGAGATCCGTTTTGATTCGGAGGTTGAAAAAATCGTATTGAAAGATGGTAAAGCCGCCGGGACAAAGGTAAAAGGTGATGATGGGTTCATCCGGGCCGGAAGGGTAATCACCACCATTGATCCCATGGTGGCTATGCGGAAACTGGTGGGTGATGAACACCTGCCGGTAAAATACATTAAGCGGCTGGATAACATCATCATGTCAGTTTCATCCATCAATGTGGCACTGGGACTGGATGATAAGATCGACCTGGCATCCATGGATCTTGATTATCCTTACAATGTTGTATCCACCGGACTCGGTACATCCGAAAAACTATTCGATGGATTCCTGGCCGGGGATAATGCTTTTAACGAAAACTGTTTCCATGCTGCAGTGATATGTCCGTCCCTGACCACAGGGGCAAAAAACACCATCACCATCCGCTGTAATCCATTTGCCATGAACAGCTGGAAGGACTGGAGGGAAAACGATTACGATAAATACAGGAAGGAAAAGGAGCGTTGGGGCGATTTCTTTATCCGGATTGCGGAGAAATATTTTGTACCCGGACTGAGCAAACATGTCGTGGTAAAGGATATCTCAACTCCGGCCACATACTCCCGCTATTCGGGATCGCCCACCGGGAGCCTCTATGATATGGCATCCCTGGTCACACAGTTCGGGCCAAAACGCCTCCCCATGAGGACGCCCGTTGAAAATCTCTTTCAACCGAAATTTTCACATGGACTCTATGGCACTATGATGAACGGTGTGCAGGTGGTCGATCTGTTGCTTGACCGGAAGTTTAACAATGGAAATTCACTTTTTGCCCCCGTTTCCAGGTAAGATGATTATATTTATAATCCTGCAGCTCACCAACAGTTAAACAATTACAAAAAATATTGATGATGCAAACAAACAGAAGAGTATTTCTTAAGAGAACCGCAGCAGCCACTGCGGCAGTAAGTGTTACAGCCTCATTTCCAACATTGGGAACCGGGATACTGGGAGCCAATGAGAAACTGGTCTGCGGTGTCATAGGGGTCAACGGAATGGGCTTTTCCGACCTGAAAGCATTCCTGAATAAACCCAATACAGAATGTGCTGCACTGTGTGATGTGGATGCTAACGTTCTTCAGGAACGGATCGGTAATGTGAAGGAGATCCAGGGTAAGGCCCCCAGGGGATATTCCGATTTTCGGGATCTGCTTGAGCATAAAGGATTGGATGTGATCATTATAGGGACCCCCGATCACTGGCATACACTCCCGTTCGTATATGCGTGCCAGGAAGGATATAATATTTATTGTGAAAAACCCCTGGCCAATTCTATAGAGGAGTGCAACATTCTGGAGCGGACAGCTGCCAGGTACGGTAACACGGTCCAGATCGGACAGTGGCAGCGGAGTGATAAACACTGGCAGGATGCCATTGCCTATGTGCATTCCGGGAAACTGGGAAAAATCAGGACTGTCAGAGCCTGGTCCTACCAGGGTTGGATGGGTTCCATACCGGTGGTACCTGACTCGCCTGTGCCAGATGGTGTGGATTATGATTTCTGGCTGGGTCCGGCACCCAAAAGGCCATTCAATAAGAACAGGTTCCACTTTACTTTTCGGTGGTTCTGGGATTATGCCGGAGGTATGATGACCGACTGGGGGGTTCATATCGTGGATTATGCTCTTTTCGGAATGCAGAAATACGCTCCCGCATCGGTTATGGCTCTGGGTGGTAAATTTGCATATCCCGATGATGCCTGTGAAACTCCCGACACACTTCAGGCTTTATATGAATTCGACGATTTTACCATGCTCTGGGATCACGGTATAGGGATTGACGGTGGATACTACGGAAGATCACACGGTGTGGGTTTCGTGGGAAATGACGGGACACTGGTGGTGGACCGTAAAGGCTGGGAAGTCATCCCTGAACCCAAGGGGGGCAATCCCACCCTGGAAAGAGTGGATCTTATCAAAGGTGACGGACAGGGATTGTCAAATCATATGGGAAACTTTATCGAAGCAATCAAGAACGATGCACAGCTGAATTGCCCCGTTGAGATTGCTGCCGGGGTGGCGCGGACATGTCACCTGGGAAATATAGCCTACAAGACCGGAAGAAGATTGTACTGGGATGCTGAAAAGAGCAGGTTCATTAACGATGCAGAGGCAGACGGTTACCTGGCGCCCCGTTACCGTAAACCCTGGGTACTCCCTTCCGTATAAAATATATTCTACAATAACCTGATGCGCATCAGGTACATATCGGCAGTAATATAAAGATATTGATTATCTGAATCAAGAGTGCAGTTTGAAGTGGCCTGGCCGGTAAGGATAAGCCCGAGAGCTTCCCCGTCAGGATTGAAGATCCATACTCCGCCCGGACCGGAGGCAAATATGATCCCGTCATACCGAACAACCAGTCCGTCCGGATTACCGTTGAGAGTATCTGAAGCCGCACTGGCATCATAAAAGATCTTTCCCCCGGCCAACAACCCTTTCTCCGTAATTGAGTATTCCATCCAGACAGAGGAACCTCTGCCCGAATTGGCCACATATAATTTTGTTTCATCGGGTGATAACCCGATTCCGTTGGGGGCCGGCATGCTATCAGTAAGCAGAGTGATCTCACCCTCAGGAGTACACTTAAAAACCCCTGTAAAATCCATCTCCCTTTTCGGGTCCTCGAATCCCAGTTCCATTCCATAAGCAGGATCGGTGAAATAGAGTACCCCCGAACTGCTGTAAACTGCATCATTGGGTGAGTTAAGTTGCTTGCCTTCCCAGTTGTCAACAATGGTTTCAAAGTCAGCCGCCGGATCGGAAAGGGGCGCTTTCATCCGGGCCATCCTCCGGTCACCATGCTGACAGAGGACCAGTTCGCCTTCCGGACCAAGGAGCAGTCCGTTGGAGCCTGTTTCTCCCCCTCTTGGGATAGTATCTGTATACCCGGAAGGCTTTAAGTAAAGCTTGAGGCCACCCTTTTCAGACCACTGAAAAATAGAATTGTTTGGAATGTCAGAAAAGATCACTATCTGTTCTTCAGGCAACCAGAGCGGACCTTCGGTCCATTCAAACCCCTCTGCGAGTATCTCAGGAAGCTCCCCGGGAGCAATGATTTTATCCATATCCGGTAAAAAATGCTTTACCGATCCGGTTTTCTGGAAATTCAGGTTTTCTGAAGGGGTTTCCTGATTGACTTTTTCCTTATTGCCCGGTCTGTTGCATCCAAAATGAACTGCTAAAGCAATACATAACATAGTAAGGGCTATGATTCTTCTTTTCATTGGAATGAATTTAGTGAACATTTGTTAATTCTGGCAGATCTAAATAATTCATAATTACCTAAGTAAGAGATTAAAGTTGATTAATCCAATCAATAGTTATTTTAATGCCGTCTCTGGCATCCATCGGGTTATATCCAAGTTCTGTAAAAGCCCGTTGTGAAGAAACGATCCAGTTATGGTTATATTTCCTTACCAGACCGGGAACAATCATAGGTGGTTTTTGGGTAATATTTGATGATATTTTTATCACTCCGGCTACAGGGAGCATAATCCAGAGTGGTATTTTAAAAAGGGGTTTCCGGATTCCGCTGGCCTCCCGTATGTATTGAAAAAGTTGATTGTAGGAAATATTTTCACCACCCAGCACATACCGTTCACCCGGTTTGCCTTTATCCATTGCCATAAGGTGGCCGGTAACCACATCTTCAACAAAGACATAATTACCTGATCTGTTCCCATCACCGGGGATAAACCTCCAGCTTCCTTCCATGTATTGTTTGATCATTCTGGTGACTCCGTTGGATTCGCTCAGGTAACCCGGACCGTAGACTCTGGTAGGATTTACCAGCACCACTTCAGGATCTGCAGATTGATTTCCAAGCAGTTTTTTCTCCAGTAGAAATTTAGATTCTTCATAGGGGGTAAAAAATGATCCCGGAGCCGGACTGAATTCATCCACAGCAATTTTATCA
>CAZIAU010000205.1:0-5900 GCA_964536755.1 uncultured Bacteroides sp.
TCATATTCCAGGAACTCATCAAACTAATATTAAAGATTATTTTTTAATACTTATCGGCCGAGGAATTGGGAAGCGAACAGTTCCAAACTAATACGAGAACCCTTTTATTATTTCAGTTAATCTCAGCTTCTCATTGGACTCATTAGTCTTGAATCTATATATTGGGATGTTGTTAGATTGCAATACACGGTTCTTAATGTTATCATGTTCAGCTTGCTTTTTATCTTTGGGGATATTCAATCAGTATCGGTTAAAAAAACAATCACTGAACTTATACATTAAAGAAATATGAAAATTTTAAAATAATAGTGCGATCATTAAATTCGAAGTATCGTGATATAGTAGGATTGGATTCATCGAAGCGGCCTTCATTATAGGCTAAATATAAAAAACTGCCTGGTTTGTATTCCCAACTAACAAGACAGCTAAGCAGATAATCGTTATAAAACTGTTTATTATCATAGTAAGTAGTTCCAAATATTCCCTGGAGATGAAGCCTGATAAAAAAATCTTTTGTAAACATCCATGTTGAATTAGATGATAACTTAAAGTATTTGCCATCTTGTTTATTCAAGGGGTCGTAGGTTTTTGCGTAACCACCCTGTATTTTGGTCCTGACATTATGACTTATCTGACCATCCCCATCCATTGTGAGTCCTCTTTGAGTTCCTTCATATTTTTGGTAAAAATTGTAAAATGTCCCACTATTCATTGAAAGAATTCCAGCAAATCGTGTACCCATATTTAGAGGTCTGGTTGAATAACTCATTTTAAAATAGTCCCCGTTATATTTTCCCGTCAACTCTGTTTCTGTAAAGCGTTTATATTCTGCTCCAAGAGACATTTCATTAATAAGATTAACAGTCAGATCCCCTCCTCCTCTGAAATTATTCGTGTTTTTGATTCCTCCGCTTATTAATCTTACACCGCTGTCAGTCTGATTTACTGTCCCAAACAAATCATCCGGAATTAATGCCGGATATCTTTCAAGCCAATTGTTTATATATCGGGTTGTAAAAATATCAGTAGTTGCTTCAAATTCAAGATTTGCTGTTATCCTGCGGATACTGTATTTATTTATCCTGGGACTTATCCGGAAAATACCCGTTGCTTTATTCCAACCCCGGTCAGGTTCTTTTTGAATATACCCCGTTCGATTGATTTCAAATGCAGGTTCAACACGGTTATAATTAACCTGTACCCCTATCAAATCACCTGTCCTGTCATAAGACATGTTGTAGGCCATGTTCTTATCCAAACCCATTTCATTTTTCCCTGATGCAATTTGAAAATCAAGTAGATTATTATTGTTGAGGACAAAACTTCCATCCAGACCTGCTACTCTGTTATATTTTCCTGATTCTTCTTTTGTTGCTGCCAAAATCCCTATACTACTGGAGCCCAGGATATCTTTTTTTATCCGGAATACCCCAAATGTGGCACTTTCAGGATTTTGCATATAACTGGTAAAAACAGATTCTCCGGTTTGATTTGCAAGTATCCCAAATTCAATGCCGTGCTTTAACTTCCCTGTTACTTTACCACCTCCTATAATGTCCCCGGTGGCACCAATTCGCCGGCTGTAAAACAATTCCACCGGAGTCTTAAAATTACTTGTCCGTTCAGTAAAAAATGGACGAAGTTCTTTGAAACGGGTTGGGAAGCGGGTCAGGTTAATTTCAAAAACATCAGCATCTACTTGTGCAAAATCAGGATTTATTGTAAAGTCACAAGTAAGATTTGGAGAGGGACTATACCGGATATCTCCTCCAAAATTATATATAAGAGATGGTTTCAGGTCTATAGTTTCAATTTTACCAGCTACACCATATGGTCTAAACTCAAAAGTTCTTCCTGATTTTATACCACTAATATTTTCAATATTTCCCATTTGAGACATGCGGGTCGAATTATTCCATTCAGGCAGGTGAGGTTTCCATTGTCCCCGGGATGCGTCCTTTGAAATATTCCTCATTATATTAAATCCCCATATCTGATTCTCTTTGTTAGAGAACCTGAAATTGAAAAAGGGGATCTTAATTTCCGCATACCACCCTTTCTTATCCACTGATCCAGCTGAGTACCATATTCCATTCCAATCTAAATCGCGTTTTACATCGTCATAACGTAATTCGTCAACCTGCACACCCATGGGAGATACTGAAAACTTATATCCTGTTCGATGGTCATGAAAGCTGTCAATAAATAAATTCACATTATCAGGAGTAGAAGTGCCTCTTGGTGATAACTGACATTTAATCTTATTTGGTTCAGAGTCCCAGCACCAGACTCCTATATAAAGATTTTCGTCGTCGTATAAAATGGCAAATTCGGTTTCTTCACTCATGGGTATTAGAGGAAAGGGTTCTTTTTCAAGCAGTCCTCCACGGTGCTCGGCATTCTTCCAGGCGCCTTCGTTTAAATGGCCGTCAATAATAATTTCCTCTGATTCAGACAAATGATAAGCACTGATAGTGTAATTTTCTTTGGCGGTGTCATTTACCAATGCTCTGACAGAATCAAAATAGGCACTTGAAAACTGATCGTATTGTACTTCCCTTTGACTAAACACGCTGGAAAAAACAAGAAATAGAAATATAAAAACAGAAAGAATTGAGATTATATATTTTTTTTGCTTTGTTAGTTTATAATAGGTCATATGGTTGTAAATTCCAATCGAAAAGTGTCCGGGTATTTCAGTTCAAAAGTGTCCAGATACGCTGGAGTATGCAGTCAGGCATTCACAGGCACATGTTTTTCAATAAAATCCGGATCAATCCGAATGCCCAGTCCGGGATCCGTCGGGACGGTGATCTTCCCGTCTTCCACCTTTAGCGAAGAGGTGGGGCATTCAAACGGAACATGGGTGCGGTACCCTTTAAATTCGTGGTGTTCCCCTGCATTGGGCAGCACGGAAACAAAATGGCTGTTATAGAGGTAGCCGAGGGCGCCACCTGACATATGTGGAATGCAGGTTTTTCCCAATGCATCGGCCATGCGTGCCACCCGCATGGAGCGGATAAATCCCCCGAAATAGTAGTTGTCCGGCTGGACAATTTCGAGTCCCTCGTTGGCCAGCAGCCACCTGAAATTATAATAGCTGTGGTCCTGTTCGCCGTTTGCCACCGGGAGGGTAAGTGTATCGGCAACTTTTTTGATTTCCAGGAAGTGATCGAACATGACGGGCTCCTCGAAATAGGCGTAATTATTTTCCTCCAGGATTCTTCCCATCCTGATCGCCCCTTCTGCATCATAGTATCCGTTTGAGTCGGCATAAAGGCTCCAGTCGCCGCCGTAATGTTCGCGGACCATCTGCACCAGTTTTTCAGATTTTCCCGGCAGTCCCGGATCATGAATATCGCGGCTGCCTGAAAAAAGGTACCCCACCTTTATTTTTATCGCCTTTGCGTCATATGCAGCCACAGTCTCAAGGATCTTTTCGAAATGCTCCTCCAGCGGCCGCTCCCGGAATTCAGTCGCAACATAAACGCCGACCTTCTTATTGTGCAGATCCCCCAGCAGCTGTCCCATTGGCAGCCCGGCGATCTTCCCCATCATATCCAGAATGGCAAATTCGATGGTTGCCAGCGGGATCCCCAGCGGAATGCCCCCGTACCTGAAATTGAAATGGAAGTTGAACACCTTTTCTACAATGAGGTCCAGCTCACGGGCATCCTGCCCGATAAAATAGGGTTGCACCTTGTGCAGGAAAATAGGCGCAAGAAAGCGCATGTCGTTGTGCGCAACAGAGATGCCCTCGGCACCCTCCTCCGACTTGACGCGGCAGATATAGCTGTTTTCAAACCTCAGCAGTTCCACAGAAGCGATGATGACCGGCGAAGTGAACAGCTCTTTTTTGAATACCGGTTGTTGGAGGAGCTCACCCAGGAGCTTGTAACGCTCCACGGCCTCCTGGTCAGTGTGAGTAGCATTGCTGCACGAGGCAAGCGGAGTCATGGCTGCGGCCATTCCGCCCAGGGCAGCAGACTGAAAGAATGTACGTCGTTTCATTTCCTGTCGTTTGCAATAAAGATAAATTTTTTAATTGGGAGAATGAAAAGAGGCATCTGCCCAATCTTATACGCTAGTGCCTGGCGGACAATGATCTTCTTTAATCGCTCATTTTCTTTCTCAAGCTCCCGGACTGCTGGATCAACACGGTGGTATTGACCCTGCAGTCCATCAATGCCACTTTCATTAAACTGTCGCTTCCACTTGTAAAATAAGCTTGTGGCCTGTACAAGTTTATACCCTTAACAAGCCACGAAACCCCCTGGCGGCGTAGAAAGAGGGCGCACTATTGTGAAACACAAAGACATGCCCGTAACGACGATCACAAAAGAGGGCGCCTCCCAGTTTTCTAATATCATCAGGTGTTTTCACCCAGCTCTCTGTTTTCATATCAAATTCCCCGAACTTCTGCAATTCCCGGTATTGGCCTTCATCCAATAGTTCGATACCCATTTTGTTTGCAATATCAACAGCATTGCCTCCCGGGTGTATCCCCTGCTTCTCCCTTTTTTGTTGCCCTTCTCTGTCGTAACAGATACTTCTTCGGTCTTTAGGACTTTCGGTTGAACAATCATAAAAAATGTATTCACTGGTCTCTTTGCCATAACTGATTACATCAGGTTCACCTCCGGTGCTTTCCATTGCATGGAGGGACGAGAGTTTCCCAGGATTTGCTTTCAGCTTTGCTTCAATTTTGGCCCATTCCAGATCTTTGTGACGATCCATACTATTTTCAAAACGGACTTTCAATGTTTCAAGAAGTTCTTCACTTTGTTCAGGTGTAATTTCTAAATTAAACTCAACTTTTGGAATGGGTATACCTCCTCCTTTTGATGATTTTTTAGCCATAAGATGTTTTCTTTCTTGTCAATAAAATATGAGTTGCTTTTTCTAAAGTGGTTTCAATACCTTCGGTAACAAAGTGAAATGTTGTTCCCCCTTTCATCGCGACGGGTGCTCTTACATGGTGTGTCAGCACAAATACCGGAACATGATATGGTGGTTCTTCGCCCCACCAGCCTTTCCATTCTTCATCCGGCCAATTCCCGCGAATTGGACCAAACATATTTCGCCCCATAATCCAGGCGCCAATATTTTCAAAAGACTTTTCGCCGAAATCATTATCTGTTCCTTCAGATCCAACTTCCTTGCCCATTACCTTTGTCTGAAATATTTTTGTCGGAAAGAACCATTCATGAAGTTTCTCACCTCCTTTTCCTAAGGGGGCATCTATACTTTGATCAGTACCGGCACCAAAACCATCTAATGATAGTGAAAATGCTGCTACTTTTATTTTACTCATAATTGACTTTTTATTTTAAGTTTTGTTCCTTTTTCAATAGTTCTGCCCTGTATTTAACCATTTCGGGTTGGCTTTCAAAATAGTCTTCTACCGTTTTAAATTTAATATTACTGTTTGTTAACGAGTTATTTTATGCATCAGGAATCTCCGGCTCCACCAGTTTCTTTAGTTTTTCCAGTGATTCCTGCCAGCCCAGGTAGCACATCTCAGCCGGAATAGCTGCAGGGATTCCTTCCTGCACGATGTGCAGTTCAGTGCCACAGGAAACTTCCTTTAACTTTACCGTGGTAATCATTTCTTCCGGTATATTGGGATCATCAAACCGGTCGGTGTATTTAAGTAGTTCGTTGGGTTTTATTTCCAGGAACTCACCACCAAAGGAATGGCCATTGCCGGTTGAGAAATTGGTAAAAGACATTTTGTAGGTTCCTTTTTTGCTGAACTCCATTTTTTGCACTTTACATACAAATCCGTAAGGAGGCAGCCACCATGCAAAGGCATCTGCATTGGAAAATGCCCGGAATACTTTCTCAGGAGAAGCAGCCAGTACCCGGTGTAGTGTTACTTTGTTAATTGACATGATTTT
>CAZIAU010000206.1:0-5871 GCA_964536755.1 uncultured Bacteroides sp.
GTACGGAAAATTATGTTCCTGTCATATTTTTCAGCGGCTGACAGGAATGCCTCCAGCATCAGCTTCACCGAACTTTCAGTCCGCACATACAATTCACTGCTGTAATCCCATCCGGGTTTGTTATAAACCGATCCGGCCTCCCCTATCCTGATGATGATCCCTTCCACATGGGGAAATTTTTTAAAAATTTCCTCAGCGGCTTTTTCATAGATATCCCAGAAAGCCGGATCCTCTGTGTCCACAATACCGAAATTGTCTTCAAAATAATCAAGCAGCGGTGGGGTCAGGGCTACCATATCAGTCCAGAGGTAAGTGCCCAATCCGCTGTCCGCAGCGACCTGCATCAGTTCTCCGAATGCCCCGGCCAATGCCCGGTGCTGCTTACGGTAGACCGATCCCTCTTCATATATCCTGTGGTTATCCGGCAAAAGATCGAAATTGACAAATTCCAGGAACCAGGGCATTGCTATGGCATTGTAACCGAAAGCGGCCATCCGTCCGCAATATTGCCCCAGCTTCATCCGCTCTTTTGCCATGGCAAGGGTATCAATAAATGGGGGCTGGGCCAGCATAACCTCCTCGAAAAAGTGCTGGTTATGCTCATAATTGTTCCCCCAGTTCAGGGTATCGGACCGCACACCCACGCCTCCCATATCCACCATCCGCAATTCCAACTCATGACCGGTTCCGGTGGTATCGACAGAGACCCTGTATAGTGGTTTCAATTCTTTTTCACTATATGAAATCTCCAGGAAATTTCGGATCCCCACCGAAGCAAAATAGCCGGCTGTCAAACCGGCAGCCAGGATGATCAGGGAAACCAGGGCGTTGCGGCTAATCACATCTCCATCTGTTTGGTAATGGCTGATTTTATGGGATTCAGGACCCTTTGCAGTACACGCAATTTATCGGTCAGGATCTCCGCATCACCCTGCATATTCTGGCTGAAAGGGATTTCCCGGTTATAATATGTCCAGAGGCCCTTTGGCAATTCAACCTCAACAGTATAGTAATCATCATCAGGCACCTTTGATTTATTACTCACCAGGCCTTTGACCATACCATATTCCAGGTAAGGAAAATTATCGAACTTGATATTTACCTGGTGGCCAACACGAACCTTTCCTGCACCTTCCGTGGGAAGGCTGATCTTACCAACCATAGAACCTGATTCAGCAGGTATTATTGTAAGTACCTTCTCCCCCACCTTCACATTCTGGTTTTCACTCCAGAAGCGTGTAAAGGTAACCGCTCCGCTGACCGGAGCTATCAGAAGAAAATTCTGTTTCCAGGAGTCGATGGAAGCATTCAGATTACTCAGGGATTCCTCCAGGATATTTATACTCTGTGATTGAATCTCCTGTTTCTTCAGTTCCAGGTCAACAATTTGTTCTTCTATCCTGCCCACACTGATGTTGTTCTCGGCGATAATGCTGACTATTTCCTGCCATTTATTGCGTTTTGCCAGCATTTCAGAGCGTGAGGTTTCCATATCAGCTTCGGAGACCACAGACTCGATGAAGAGGTCGGCATCACGGGTTGCCTGACGCTGTGCCAGGTTATACTCTTCTTCAGCGATACGCTCTCTTTCATTCAGGCTTCTGGAATATTCCCTCTGTCTTTCAAGCTCGGTTTGCAGCAATTCTATCCTGCGCTGATGGTAATCGAGCCTCCTGAATTCCACATAATCCTTGTATGCCTTCTGAAAAATGGAATAGCTGGTCTGGATGGTACCCAGCTGAACGTTATTCAGTTCAGGTATATCGTCCGGGATATTTTCCAGGTTGATGGTATCGAGGAAAGCAATTCCTTCTTCGAGCAATTTCACATTATCATAGGAAGCAGGGTTCTCCAGCATGGCAAGTACATCACCCGATTCCACTATCTCATTGTCACTTACAAACAGCCTGACGATTTTGCCGCTCACACGGGCTTCCAGGTCCGCCGGAGGATTTACTGATGTTACCACGATCCTGGCCCTTTTTGTATCGGGGTATCTGAATATCCAGCTGCCGAAAATGAGCAGGGCGAGTATAAACAGGAAAAGTATAACTCCATTCCGGGTAATCCATCCGGGCACCCTGCCCAACATATCTTCAATCTCATTGCTCTGAAGTTCAATTTTCCTTGAAGATTTTTCCTTCTTCATGACTATTCCCATTGGTTGAGGCTAATATAGCAAAAAGTAGTTAAATGTGATCTGTATAAATATCCTTAACTTGGTCATTGAAATGTGATCTCATGGAGGATAGCGGGGCCAGATGGAACGACCCTGTATATTCATCTTAAAGTCTGCTGAGATATGTCTCGATACTGGATAACACTTATTATTTTTCCGGTTCTGATTACGGCAACAGCCTGTACAGCGAAATCCACCGTAAAATACCCGAATATTGTCTTTATCCTGGCTGATGATCTGGGTTATGGCGATGTCTCATCTTACAATCCGAATGCTGCCTGGCAAACAATCCATATTGACCGGATAGCGTCAGAGGGAATGATGTTTACTGATGCACATACCGGTTCTGCAGTCTGCTCCCCTACCCGTTACGGTGTGCTCACCGGCAGGTATGCCTGGCGTACCAGGTTGAAAAGCGGGGTATTGTGGAGCTGGGATGAGCCCCTGATCGATCAAAGTGAGCTTACGGTCAGTAAACTGCTTAAAGAATACGGATATACCACAGCCTGTATAGGAAAATGGCATCTGGGACTGGGGTGGCAATACCACAATGGAACCATTGATAGCGTTGATTTTTCGCTACCCGTAACCGGAGGTCCAACCTCACTGGGTTTTGATTATTTCTTTGGAATTACCGCTTCTCTGGATATCCCCCCCTATGTGTGGATAGAGGATGATCTTCCAACGACTGTTCCAACCAGTTATACAGAGAGTACCACAAAAATGGGGTGGTGGAGGAAAGGATTAACAGGTGAGGATTTTGATCATCAACAGGTATTATCGGTGCTTACAGAGAAGGCCGTGGAATATATCGAACGGCAATCAGCTGAGAAACGGGATCAACCTTTCTTTCTCTACTTTCCCCTGACTGCCCCACATACACCAATATTACCCAATGAAGAATTCAGGGGAAAAAGCGGAACAAATGATTATGGTGACTTTGTACTTCAGGTGGACCATACCGTTGGAGAGATACTGAGAGCACTTGACCGAAACGGAATAAGCAACGAGTCGATGGTTATTTTTACAAGTGATAACGGTTGCTCCCCCCAGGCTGATTTTGATGAACTTGCCACGTTCGGACATGATCCCAGTTTTATCTTTCGAGGTTATAAGGCGGATATATTCGAGGGAGGTCATCGTGTGCCTTTCATAGTCAGGTGGCCAGGGAAGGTTACACCCGGCAGCAGAAATGAGCAGGTGATCTGTTTAACAGACCTGATAGCAACGGTGGCATCGGTCGTTCAGGATACTCTGGATCCGGTCTCGGGGGTTGACAGTTACAGCCTGTTGCCATCCCTGCTGGGAGATAATGATAACCCTGTCAGGGAGGCCACAGTCCATCACTCTATAAACGGTTCATTTGCCATTAGAAAAGATAAGTGGAAGCTGATCATGTGCCCGGGATCCGGTGGTTGGAGTTTTCCCAGGCCAGGATCACCGGAAGCTGATGATCTGTTCCCGATCCAGCTTTATGATCTTGAGTCGGACCCGGGTGAAACTAAGAACATTATTGAAGAATTCCCGGATATAGCCAAAGAGTTAAAAGGTCTGCTGGAGAGTTATATATTAAGTGGCAGAAGCACCTCCGGACCCGTTCAGAAGAATACGCTGGTAAATGAATGGCCAGGCCTGGATTGGATATCCGGTGAGGCCAGGAAACAGATACTTCCTTAGGGAAAAGCCAGGTTTTCCACAAAAATATCCTGAAATTCAGGATCCGATTCCAGGTTCACATGTCTGGTCCTGGAGAGGATCTGACCTGCTTTTTTCTGACCATCAAACAGGAACATCCTTGCTCCCATCAGGGCAGTATTTCCCAGCTGATGCATTTTACCAACCGGAAAATCGATCATCCCGGTCTTTTTCACATTTTCCAGGTTGAGATAACTACCAAAGCCCCCTGAAATATATACATTTTCTATATCCCCGGGATTAATGGTCAACAAACGCATCAGGATCTGTATCCCGGTGACTATGGCTGCTTTCGCCAGCTGGAACTCCTGGATGTCTTTCTGGGTAATAGTAACGGGTTCTGCAAGCACAATCTCCCTTTCGCCTGTTAGGATCTCACCGAAAGCTCCAAGCATACCGTTTTCCAGAAATAACCGAACGGCATCGATCAACCCGCTTCCACATATTCCGACCGGTTCAACGTTCCCTATAACACTGCATCTCCAACCCATACCAAGGTCTTCAACAGAAGCAATAGCACCTGTCGTAGCCAGCATCCCCATGGATATCCTGGCCCCTTCAAAGGCTGGTCCCGCCGCCGTTGATGCACATAAGATCCGGGAGCTGTTACCTATCACTATTTCCCCGTTGGTGCCCAGATCGATCAGGACCGAGTAGCGCTCCTTCAGATACATTCCGGAGGCCATGATCCCTGCCAGAATATCACTTCCCACAAAACTTCCAATGGAAGGATAGAATTTTACAGTATTACACAATCCATCCGGCCAGCCCAGTTCATCCGGTTTAAATACGGCCATATCCTTGGCAGGGGATTCGAACGGGTAATAAGAGAGTGGTGTGATATCATAATTACAGAAAAAATGTTGCATTACAGTATTCCCTACTATTACAATCTCATCGAGCGGTTCACGGACATCCTGCAACAGCAGGCCAATCATCTCTCCTATCTTTGCCCTGATCATCCCCGTCATTTCATCACCTCCCAGCCGAAGGGATGCCTCCAGCCTGGTTATCAAATCGCTTCCGTACTTCTTCTGGGGATTAAGGTTAGTTTCCACGGCAAGTACTGTTCCCGTTGCAAGGTCCACAAGCTGGGCCACCAGTGTGGTTGTACCAAGATCAACAGCAACGCCAAGACCGCTGCCCGGTTCAAATGCAAAGAAGGTTTCATCAGCCTGGATCAGGGTCTTGTATTGATCTACTTCTAAAGTAACATCACCTGTTATATAACTCTGACAGGCCAGGCGCCAATCCCCGTGAAGATTCAGTTTATCGAGTTGTATACTGTGGTTTTCCGAAACCTGCAGTTCACCGTCAAGGAGCCTGACCTTACATTTTCCACAGCTTCCCTTTCCTCCACAGGGGAATTCCACACCATACTCATGAAGAATGTCAATCAGGCAGGTTCCCCTCCTGGCAGGGATTTTCTTGCCAACGGGAACCAGATGAACAGTGAACGTCTCCAACTTCTAAGAAACACATGAGTTCAAATATTCAACCGCACCCCTGGGATCGGGGGAATAGAAATCAGCCCCGATTTTTACTCTGAAATCATCATTTAAAGGGGCTCCGCCAACAAGGATCCTGGTTCCGGGATTCACTTCTTTGATCTTCTGAATGATCACCTCCATATTGGCCATTGTAGTTGTCAGTAATGCAGAGAGCCCCACAAAAGCACCCGGATTTTCTTCCAGTGTCTGATTAAACTTATCCTCACTTACGTCAACTCCCAGATCGACTATTGTCCATCCACCCCCTTCAACCATCATGGCCACAAGGTTTTTCCCGATATCATGCAGATCCCCTTTTACAGTTCCGATAATAAAAGTACCCCTGGTTTTCAGATCACCCGACTGAAAAAATGGTTTCAGGTGTTTCATGGCCGCGTTCATGGCCTTGGCCGACATCAGCATCTGCGGCACAAAGATTATATTCTCAGTGAACTTCTGTCCCACACGATCCATGGCAGGGACCAGTGCGTCTGTAAGCACACTGGT
>CAZIAU010000207.1:0-5869 GCA_964536755.1 uncultured Bacteroides sp.
CCTACGACCTTTGGGTTATGAGCCCAACGAGCTACCAACTGCTCCACCCCGCAATATATTTTTGGTATTTTCTTGTTTTTTTAGAACGCGGCTAACTCTGTTAGCGGTTGCAAAGATAGTGGATGTTTGGCGAATCGCAAAATTATGAAGCCGTTATTAAAGGGGACCGGGACTACTGAGAGGCGATGATATTATTGAGCAACCGGGAAATACCGCTTTCGGAACCTCAGTGCCACTCCCACAAGCAGGATAAGTACCGGGACCTCCACCAGCGGGCCGATCACTGCGGCAAAGGCTTCGCCCGAACTGATCCCGAACACTGCCACAGCCACTGCTATGGCCAGTTCGAAATTGTTGCTGGCTGCCGTGAAGGAGAGGGTTGTGGTTTTCCTGTAATCTGCTCCAAGCGTTTTACTCAGGAAGAAAGAAACAAGGAACATAACAACGAAATAAATGACCAGGGGAATGGCGATCCTGACCACATCCAAAGGGATCATCACGATGGTCTCTCCCTTCAGGGAGAACATAACCAGTATGGTAAAGAGCAATGCGATCAGGGTAAGCGGGCTGATCCGGGGAATAAAACGTTCATGATACCACTCCTTCGATTTTACCCTGACCATAGTAAAGCGGGTCATGAAACCTGCGATAAAAGGTATCCCCAGGTATATGAACACACTCTTTGCGATCTGTCCCATGGTCACATCCACCTTGAAGGAAGCCAGCCCGAACCATTTGGGCATAATGGTAATAAATACGTAAGCGTATAATGAAAAGAACAGTACCTGGAAGATAGAATTAAAGGCCACCAGTCCGGCAGCATATTCAGGGTCACCTTCCGCCAGGTCATTCCAGACAATGACCATGGCTATGCACCTTGCCAGTCCGATAAGTATAAGCCCTGCCATATAGTGAGGATAGTCCTTCAGGAAAATAATTGCCAGCAGAAACATGAACACCGGACCTATGATCCAGTTCTGTACCAGGGAGAGGAGAAGGATCTTCCGGTTACGAAAAACATCTCCCAGCTCCTCGTACCTCACTTTGGCCAGGGGAGGATACATCATAATGATCAGGCCGATAGCTATCGGAATATTGGTAGTGCCTCTGCTCATCCCGTTCCAGAATTGAGCTATACCCGGAAAGAAATGCCCGGCGGTTACCCCTGCAGCCATGGCTGTAAAGATCCATATTGTCAGGTAACGATTAAGAAAGGAAAGCCTTTTTCGTTGTTGGGTCATGTGTAATATATTCTGGGAAAAATCTGGTTATTTCGTACCGACCACAGTAATACTGAATATACCGGCACCAGAGGCCCGGTAAACGTTAAGGGTCTCCTGTGATACATGGGGTAACAGTACATCGTCGGGAACATCATAGGTCCGTTCCTCCTTCACTTCAACGTCCGAGAAACCGCTTTCAGCGACTATTTGCAGGTAATCCTCCTTCTGCAGGGCCCCTGAGACGCAACCGGCATAAAGGGCGGCTGCCTCTCTCATATCTTCCGGCAGGTCCCCTTTTAAAACAATATCCGATACGCAGAAATGTCCGCCTGGTTTAAGAACCCTCTTTATTTCAGAGAATGCCTTAACCTTATCGGGAACAAGGTTCAGGACGCAATTGCTGATCACCACATCAAATAAGTTATCTGCCAGTGGTATCTGCTCGATATCCCCTTTTATGAATTCCACGTTCTTAAAAGCCATCCTGGAGTTGTTCCTGTTTGCCTTGAGGAGCATCTCTTCAGTAAAATCGAGGCCCGTAATATGACCGGTATCTCCCACAATGGAGCGGGCAACAAAACAGTCATTCCCTGCCCCGGAACCAAGATCCAGCAGATGATCACCTTCCTTTATACCGGCATACTCGGTGGGAATGCCACAACCCAGCTTAAGGTCGGCCTCCTGCACATATCCGTCCATTTTTGAATAATCGAGGTTAATCATAGAGTAATCGGGTTCCTTATCACCGCAACAGCTACATCTCTTCTTCTCAGTTGCCAGGGCAATACCTGCATACTTGTCTTTTACGATCTGTTTTAAAGCATCGGGACTTTTCTTGTGTTCCATATCAGCATGCATTTCATATGAGTTTTATGACGTAAATATACGTCAAATATTTATTGCGACGTACAGATACGTTATAATTTTTCAGATTTTTCAGCAAAATATCCGGATTTGATTCCTGATCAATTGGTGAGGATACCCAGTAGCTCTTGGTAATTAGGATCCTGTGGATAATTTTCAACCAGTTTCATAGCGTACTGCAGGGCATCATCATCTTTCCCGTTCTCCATGGAGATGGTAGCCAGGCTGTAGAGGATATTCCGGTCGTATGGATGGTTTTCAAGGGCCTTCCCGAGGACCTGCAGCGCTTCTTCCGGCCTGTTCTGAGAATTCAGCCCGATGGCATAAACATAACTGTAGTGTGGATCATCCGGATCCGATTTGGCTGCCTTTTCCAGGTATCCAAGAGCTTCTTCATGATTTCCCTGTCTTACCTCAAGTAACCCCAGGGAATAGTTTACGGCGGCAAGATCGGGGTATTTCTTAAGGGCGCTCCTGAGAACCTCTTCTCCTTCGTCATCCCTGTCAAGCCTCCGGTAAAGATCTGCCAGGTTGATATAGGGGGCAACAAGTCCGGGTTCTATGGCTATGGCCTCCCTGTATGATGCCTCGGCTTTCTCATAGTTACCCGTATTGAGGTACAGATTGCCAAAATTGAGGTGTGTGGAAGGATGGTCGGCATTGATCATCAGCGAAGCATTGTATTCTTTAAGAACCGTATTCAAACGTTCCCTGGATCCGGCGGGGATCATCTGGCCGGGCACAGAGGTGAGTGCATTGGCAGCCATCAGACGGACCAGCTTCACTGTATCCCTCAGCCTGGGGATACAGATATCGCGTATTAATTCAGGTTCTCCGGTCTGCACTACGGTCAGTGTGGCATAACGTATCAACGGGTCGGGATCATTGATCATAAGTTGTAACAATTCTGTAGTTGACTGGTCGGGGTAATTACCCAGCAAGGAGATGGCCGTTGCTCTTATCATTGGAGCTCTCTGGCGGTCCGAGGCCAGCCGGAGGAGCCCTTCACGGGCCTCGGGGTAACTCTGACGTCCGGCCCAGAATACCTCGCCGTAATGTTCCTGGTCCAGCAGATCCTGACCGTACCACTCTTTCAGGTAACCGGTGGCCCATGCGGTGGACTTATCCTGGTGACACTGATTGCAGGCGTTCGGTGTCCCAAGCTTGTCTGAAAGATCCGGCCTGGGAATGCGTATGCTGTGATCACGCCTTGGATCGGTAACCATGTATGTGCGTTCATGCATATGGCATTCGAAGCAGCTGGCTCCCTCCCTGGCCGGATCGTGAAAATGGTGCTTACGGCTTCCATACTCGGTGGCCATATGGCAACGGTAACAGAGTGCGTTCCCCTGGACAAATACTTTACCGCTGTGTGGTTCATGACAATCCTTGCACACAACTCCGGCCTGGTACATTTTAGTCTGGAGAAAGGATGCATATACATAAACCTCATCCAGGATCTGTCCGTCGGCAAAATAGAGCCCCTCCTCGAGGAGTGATGGCCAGTGGGTATCCAGAAGTGAACCTCCGTGATAGTAGTCTTCCGTTGCAACCGCCCGGCGTGAATGACACCGGGAGCACATCTGTACCAGAACGTCAGATTTCCTGTCTACCGATCGACGGGCAGTTAAGGAATCCTGATCGAATACCCAGGTGGCATTATCGGTATCTTTAAGTCTCACTACCAGTCCCATATCAGGGAATATATCGGGACTGCTTCCTTCTTCCACTTTTCTTGCCCACTCTATATGGTTCGATCCGGGACCGTGACAGGCCTCGCATGATACGTCAATTTCGGAAAAGGTGGTATGGTAGGCTTTTTCTTTGTAAGAGTAATTCTTATGCAGGTTGGTGGAGTGGCATTCGGCGCACATGTAGTTCCAGTTCTGTGTTACCCTGGTCCAGAACAATACATCATCGGGGGCAATCCGTTCGTCCTGGTACAAATGGTACCAGCGCTGACCTCCCTGTTCTTCGGGCCGGGTATCCCAGCAGATGGGCAGGCACTGGTAACGGCCACCGGGAAAAGCCACCAGGTATTGCTGCAGGGGCCTGATTCCAAATACATAGGATATTTTAAAATCCTCAAGGGTCCCGTCGGGCCCTTCAGTGTTCACATAGTATTCTCCGTCCCTTTTAAAGAAAGTTGAAGTAATCCCGAAATGGGTGAAGGAGACATTGTTAAAATCGCCCAGTACGGTATACTCATTGGCCACGTCCATGGCCATGTCATGATCGGATCCCTGGTAGAGGTTATATTCTTTTTCATGGCACTCCCTGCAGCTTTCTCTTCCGCTGTAATCTGCTGTCAAACCGGTTTTTTCGCTTACCTTACTGCCGGTATTTGCAGAATCCTCACGTTTACAATTGATTAATGTGATCAGCAAAACAAAAACCACTCCCGAAACACCCATCACCCCGGGAATCAATCTGCTCTTCATCTCTAAAATACTCGTAATGATATAATTTCAAATGTATATAAATTAGGTAAATCGCCCTTTAGTAGGGTTCTATTCAAAAAGAATCTATATAATTTTAATGCTTTATGTGGCTGACATGGAACGAAGAAGTTTTATCAGAAAAACGGCTGTCACGCTTGTTACGGTAACAGGTGCTGTGGCTGCTGTAAGTTACCTGAGGCAGTTCTTCCCCCGCCTTGCAGGGGAAAAGAGACGCATTTCACTGGGCGATCCCCGTCAGTATCCCGTGGATACATATAGCTATATCCGTGAGCATAACCTTTTCATCTACAGGGATCATGAGGGGATCAGGGCCGTGTCGGCTGTCTGTACACACCTTGGTTGCATCCTCGAGAAGAGCACGGAAGGTTTTGAATGCCCGTGTCACGGCTCCTGTTACAATAATGATGGTGAGGTGCTTTCCGGCCCCGCTCCCAGGAACCTCTCCTGGTTCAGCGTTGAAAAGGGCCCGGATGGAAAAATTATTGTCGACCCCGGGAAAAATGTCAGTCCGGGGGACAAGTTTCTAACAGGTTGATCCTATTATGGGAACCAGCGGAAAAGAGCAGAACAGATTACCCGTCAGGGAGGACTCTTCCCCGAAAATGAGGGCCGGAAGAATTACCCGGAACTTCTTTTTGCATATCCATGCCACCCGTGTGCATATACATTCAATGAAACCCACCTATACGTTCGGGCTGGGTATGATCCTTGGTTTTCTCTTTCTCATCATGATTTTTACCGGTGTGATCCTGATGATATATTATACTCCCTCTGTGGATGGTACCTACCGGTCGGTAAAAGATATCGTTTTCATCGTTCCCGGGGGCAGGATCATCCGTAATATGCATCGCTGGGCATCACAGGGTATGGTGATCTTGATTTTCCTTCATTTGCTGAGGGTCTTTTATACAGGATCATACCTTGAAAAGCGGTCGCTGAACTGGGTAATCGGGGTCGTGCTGCTTATAATCATACTGATGAGCAATTTCAGTGGATACCTGCTGCCGTGGGACCAGCTGGCCTACTGGGCGGTCACCATCGGGTCCAACATCGCAGCTTCGGCCCGGGAACTGACCGATCTCCTGGGGATCACGGCCGGATTCGATCCCGGTGGCTTTCTAAAGAAATTGCTCATCGGCGGAGAAACGGTGGGACAAGCGGCACTTTCCCGGTTTTTTGCCATGCATGTGATCTTCCTTCCCGTGAGCATCCTGGTCCTGCTGGGGGTACATTTCTGGCGGATCCGCAAGGACGGGGGATTGAGCCGTCCGGTGCAGTATGCGGGGGACCACGGAATGGAAAACAGATGGCTGGCCTGGC
>CAZIAU010000208.1:0-5855 GCA_964536755.1 uncultured Bacteroides sp.
TGAAGCCATTCAAGGGACGTGAACTTACAACCGTCATCGAGATGGCGATAAACCGCCATAATCTTGAACTCAAATTGAAACAGAGTGAGAACAGGCTGAGGGAGGCGAAAGACGCCGCCGAGGCTGCAAGTTTTGCCAAAAGCGCGTTTCTGGCGAATATGAGTCATGAACTCCGGACCCCTCTTAATTCAATACTGGGATTCGGGCAGTTCCTTGAAATGCAGCAGGTGGGCGGTTTGAATGATAAGCAGCTTGAATATATCGGTTATATTCTGAGAAGCGGAGAACACCTCCTTGAGATGGTGAACGACATTCTTGATCTCTCAAAGATAGAGGCCGGCAAGCTGGAGATAAATTATACAGCTGTGAATCCGAATGATCTCATTAACGATATCAGGCAGATCTTCGTTCTCAAAACAAGGGAAAAGAAACTTTCTTTTGAGACCAATATCGATAAAAGCCTTCCCCGGGGATTGATCCTGGATGAAGCAAGATTAAGACAGATCCTCTTTAATCTCATCGGCAATGCCATTAAGTTCACCAGTACTGGCGGTATTACCGTGAATGTTAAAAGCTTTGATCAGGAGGATGAAGGAAGTCACATTAACCTAGTCTTCGAGATCATCGATACCGGGATCGGGATTCCCGAAACGGAACTGGATCATATTTTTGAGCCATTCAGACAAGCGGAAGGACAGAGCACCAGGCAATACGGAGGTACCGGGCTTGGACTGACTATCACGCGACGCCTGGTTGAGCTGATGAACGGCACCATTGAGCTTAAAAGCGGGGTTGGGGGAGGAACGAAATTTTCAGTCCATCTTCCGGGAATAGAAGTAGTAGTTTTGGCAGACGACCTGGAAAAACTCCATTCCCCGAATTTCAACATTCAGTTTCAAAATGTACATATCCTCCATATAGAAGACGTTGAATCCAATCGAAAAGTAATTCGCGGATTTTTGAGACCCTATCATATTAAGATCACGGAAGCTGAAAACGGGAAGACCGGAATTGAAAAAGCGAGGAAATTAAAGCCCGACCTGATCCTGATGGATATTCAAATGCCGGAAATGGATGGATACGAGGCAACCAGGATCCTGAAATCAGATCCGGCCGTCAGGGATATCCCGGTTATTGTTATAACTGCATCTTCCATGAAGGATAATATGGATAAGTTTCGCCATATATGTAATGGCTACCTCCGGAAACCGGTCAGCCGCAAGGAGCTGGTAAATGAACTGGCCAGGCACCTGCCACATTTTTCCACGGACCCTGCATTCGAAAGCCTGGCAGAAACCTGTGAGAATTTCATTGAACTGGCAAAGGATGAAATTGGAAAAAAGGGAATCCGGCCCGAACTGCGTACATTTTTCAGGGATGAAATATTGCCTGAGTACGAGGCTATCCTGAAAAACAAATCCAATCGCAGGATAAGAAATTTTGCTGCCCTGATCACCGAAACCGGATCGGAGTATAAAATAGGAAGTCTTGAAAAATATGGTGAGTTACTCAGCCGGTACATTAAAACAATCAATGTAGGAAATATTGACCATATTCTGTTGGAATTCAGTAAGATAAGTGAAATATTTTAAGATCAGCTAATTCAATAAAAATGACAGCTCAACCAGAAGTAACCGAACAAGAATTTCTGCCACAGGTACTTATTGTGGATGATATCCCTGAGAATCTGCAGGTTCTCGGCAATATCCTGAATGATAATCAGATCGATTTCAGCTACGCGAACAGCGGTCAGGAAGCCCTGGACTCCGTTGCCAGCAGTAAACCGGATCTGATCCTGCTGGATGTAAGCATGCCCGGTATGAATGGATATGAGGTTTGTGATAAGTTGAAATTGCACAATGACACAAAAAATATTCCCGTGATTTTCCTGACCGCAAGAATCGACAAGGAGGATCTTCTCGAGGGATTTAAAAGGGGTGGAGTGGATTACATCACAAAACCCTTTGTTCCCGGTGAGTTGATTGCACGCCTCAGGATCCATCTTGAATTGCGGCATTCGAGGATTATCATCGAAGAACAGAACAAAAGGCTTAAAGGCCTGAATAACGAGCTTGGAGAAGTTGTTAAAACTAAAAACAAATTCTTCTCCATCATCGCCCATGACCTGAAGGATCCCATTTCCACTCTTGTGGGTTTTTCAGATTTGCTTTTAAAAACATCCGGGACCAGGAATGAGGAGGAAACGCAGGAAATGATCAACCATATAAACAAAATTGCATTACACGGACTCAACCTGCTGGATAATTTACTGGAATGGTCAAGGTCCCAAACGGGAAAAATAAAGTATGAGCCCACATTGTTCAATATCGCACAAATGGTTGATGAGGTGATTGATTTTCATATAGATACAGCGAATAAAAAAGCGATCGAAATAAAATGCAACGCACGCATGGACCAGGAAATATTTGCTGACCGGAAAATGATCCATACGGTGGTAAGAAACCTTGTTTCCAATGCCCTGAAATTTACCCGCACCGGTGGTGCTGTCAGAATAGTGTGGAAGGATACTGGTAATGAATTTGAGTTTTGTGTTTCAGATACGGGGGTAGGCATCCCTGCAGAAAACCTCGGTAAACTGTTCAGCATAGCTGAACATGTCAGCACCCATGGTACTGATAACGAAAGAGGCACAGGTCTGGGTCTGTTGTTATGTAAGGAGTTCGTTGAAAAAAACGGTGGCCGGATATGGGTTCGAAGTGAACCCGGAAACGGCAGTGAATTTTACTTTGTCATACCAAAAACCAAATAATATTATGAAAAAGAACCGTAACATCATGCCTGCTACAAAGATCTTTTACATGTGGTATCAGAGTATATTGGACCGATCAGGCAAATCTGTGCCTATAAATGATACTGTAAATCTGATTTAAGGCTTGACACTATTAGTTTCGGCGTAGGATAAACACCTACGAGGGAATCCTCCTGTTCCCTACGCTCAGGATAATAATATATACGGAAATTTATGTGTTCAGAAATCACTACAGGGTAAGCATTTATAATAAATATGAATAGCTGATAAAATCCATTCCAAAGTCATGATCACACGAAATCTATTTCTGATTGTTTTATTGTCATTGATGTCGAATGTCTTTGGACAACTACCAAAAAAATACAAGGAACAGTTCATCGAAGCAGACTATGAATATCTGGTAGGGGAATATCAGAAGGCTGTAAAACTTTTTATGGACCTCCTGGTGGTGGATCCGGAGAACAATAATCTGAATTTCATGTGCGGTCTTTGCTACTCAAAAATCCCTGATGGCAACTCATTGGCTATTAACTACCTTGAAGAAGCTGTACTTGAGGTAAATCCAAATTACCGTAAAGGATCCTATAAGGAATCTATGAGTCCGGAGGAAGCTTATTTTTTGCTTGCAAAATCTTATCACGCGGACAATCGGTTTGAGGAGGCCATACATTTCTATGAGATATACCGGGACAGTACTGTCCATAAAAAATTCTCTGAGATAGAGTATGTAAACCACCGGATCAAATCGTGCGAACTGGCCAGTAGTATGGTTTCCAACCCCCTGAAACTTAAATTCACCAATTTAATTGAAGAAGAGCAGCAGAATTATTCCAGAAGCAATCCCCTTTTGTCTGGAAATGATTCTCTGATGATCTTTGTTGAGTATAATGCTAATGATAAGGTGATTCTTATGACAACTCTGAAAGGGGATGGATGGTCAAAACCACGTGTAATCAATTTAGCACTCGGAGTAGCCAGTGACTTTAGTCCGACATCAATTTCATCAGACGGAACAGAACTATACCTGGTACGCAGGGATTATTACAATTCGGATATCTATGTCAGTCGGTACCTGAATAAGAGATGGACAAAAGTCAAACCGTTGAATTCGAATGTAAATTCAAGGTACAATGAAACCCATGCTTCGTTATCAGCTGATGGAAAAACTCTTTACTTCACCAGTGACCGCAAAGGGGGACAGGGGGGAACAGATATCTACTGGTCCGGGCAGATGACCGATGGTGAATGGAATGAAGCTGTAAACCTGGGCCCGGTCATCAATACCATTTACAATGAGGAAACACCGTTCCTCACCGGGAATGATACCAGACTCTATTTTAGTTCTGAGGGTCATCAAACCATGGGGGGATATGACATTTTTTATTCACAGAAGAATGAGAATGGATCTTGGGGCAATCCCGAAAACCTGGGTTATCCGGTTAATTCAGCTGCCGATGACCTTTTCTACAATCCTGGATGGAACGATAAATGTGGTTATTATTCCTGGTCCGCCCAGGGTCAGTTAAGAAGTAACATTAAGACCATCCAAATTTTATCCGGGAAGGACCAGCTTGCTGATCATGCTCCCGGGAAAATGCCGGAAAAGGAAAAAGATGTTCACATCAGGTCAATTAAAAATGAGGTTCCATCCGATGTGCCCGTTAGGGGCACTCAAGTGAAAGAATCCCCGGTGGAAAAAGATATAAATTACTCATCTAAAAGGGAATATCAGACCCTCAACAGCATCCTCTTTGATTACAACGAATACCATTTGAACGAAGCCGGCAAAAGCGAGGTGGAACGCATATATTCTGTGATGAAGGATCTTCCTGAAACTACCATTGAACTGACCGGCCATACTGATTCCAAGGGTTCGCCTGAATATAATTTTCGCCTTTCCCAAAAACGTGCTAAGAGTGTTGCCTGGTTGCTGGAGGACCTGGGCATTAAAAGTGACAGAATCTCGATAAAGGCTGTGGGAGAATCATCTCCATATGCCATCAATGTCTATGAGGACGGATCAGATGCACCCAATGGCAGGGTACTGAACAGGCATACCTCAATTAAGATCCATAACCTGCCCGATGACAGGGTAAGGGTGGCCGGGGTCCTGGTACCTGACAGGCTCAAGCCTGTCCAGGATCTCTCATATAGGGTGTTGTTAACCGAAAACGACCAGGTCATCAATCAAATGCCTGAAGAATTCTTCGGATCGCCTATTTCACTTGTTAAGACAGATCAAAGCAACCTTTATATTTCAGGTACATTCGAACAGAAAACAGAAGCCATTGAATTCCTGAACAATGCAATCGACTATGGATTCCCTGAAGCCCGGATCATGGAGAAGGATGAACTTGAGAATTATATCAGGGAAAGATTAAATGGAGTTGTGGCCGGTATGAATGAATTTACGATCCAGATTATGGCACTCAGGAGAACCAGGGATATTTCCTATTTCAAAGCCCTGGGTCCTGTAATGAAATATACTGGTTCGGATGGGATCAACAGGTATACTTACGGCCTCTATTCAAGCCGTGATGAAGCCCAGTATGAAATATCATCCGTCAGAGCCAGGGGCTACAGGGATGCTTTTGTAATTTCCTTTGAGAAGTTTAATGACTACAATAAGTTGTCAGGGGCTCCCACAATCATCACACAAAACGTAACGGAATAAGCTGAAACCGGCAGGGTATGGCCCCATGAATTTGGTGCAAAGGATGTGGTGAATGATCCCCTGGTGAAGAACTATTATAAACTCACCGATGCTACATAAGGAATCGCATTAAGCGAGTATGTGGCTATCAGTTATCTGCTCCACCATTAATACAATAGAAAAAGGGGCCCTTGCAAAGCCCCTTTTTACTAACCACTTAAACCTAAAAAAGAATTTTTACTATATCACCCGTTGTGTGAAATGTAAAAGGACGTAAGATTTGTTTACATGTTTTTTAATACACATAATATGCCAAAAATCGCAACCTCAAGAAAATAAGGCAGATGCGATTTTCTGGTACTCAAATTTAAACTGAAAAAGTGAACGGAAGTGGAACCGGGGTGTACGTATCCGACCGATTTCAGTCCAGAA